>JAGDAM010000068.1 GCA_017959485.1 Clostridia bacterium | reverse complement strand
GGAACACCTTGAACTGTGTCTTGACGACCCATTTGAATATCTGGATCTGGTGAAGCACGCGGGATCGGTCTTCCTCGGAAGAAGCACTCCCGAGGCGATCGGCGATTATCTGGCCGGTCCGAATCACACCCTCCCGACCGGAGGCAGCGCCAGATTTTCAAGCCCGCTGTCCGTAGACGATTTTGTCAAAAAAACTCAGTTTGTATATTATTCACCCGAGGCGGCGGACGAAGCCGCCGACGACGTGGCTGCCTTTGCGCGGCGCGAAGGACTCACCGGGCACGCCGAGAGCGTTCTGACGAGAAAGAAAAAGAAATGAGCCGTTTTTTCAGCAGTAAATACAGTTCCCTGCGGCCCTACGTTCCGGGCGAACAGCCGAGGGACAGGAAATACGTAAAGCTCAATACGAACGAGTCGCCTTTTCCTCCGTCTCCCGAGGCGGTGCGCGCGGCGGCGGAAGCCGCGCGCGGGTTCGAACTCTATCCCGACCCCGACGCGACGCGGCTCTGCGCGTCGCTGGCGCGGACCTACGGCGTCGAGTCCGAAAACGTCATTTGCACGAACGGTTCGGACGAGGTGCTGAATTTCGCGTTTGCCGCCTTCTGCGACAGCGAAACTCCTGCGGTTTTTCCGGATATAACCTACGGATTCTACCGTGTCTTCGCCGAACAGAACGGGGTGCCCTACAGGGAATACCCTCTGCTGCCGGATCTCGGAATCGACGTCGGGGACTATCTCCAAAACGACGCGACCGTCTTCATCGCCAACCCGAACGCTCCGACCGGGATAACGCTTCCGCGGTCTGACATCGAAAGGATTCTGCGTGCGAATCCCGACCGCGTCGTCGTGATCGACGAGGCGTATATCGATTTCGGCGGAGAAAGCGCAGTCGGTCTTACAAAAAAGTATCCGAATCTGCTCGTCGTAATGACCTTTTCAAAATCGCGCTCGATGGCGGGGGCGCGCCTCGGATTCGGAATCGCGGACAAGGAACTGATACGGGATCTTCACACGCTGAGATATTCGACGAATCCCTACAACGTCAACGGCGCCACGCTTGCCGCGGGAGTCGGTGCGCTGTCGGATCCGGGGTATACCGAAAAAAACGTCCGGGAGATCATCCGTGTGCGGGAAAAGACGAAAGAAACGCTTGCCGGTCTCGGGTTTGAGATGACCGATTCGCAGGCAAACTTCCTGTTTGTCAGGCATCCGTCGATAGGAGGAAAGGAGCTTTATCTCTCTCTCCGCGAGCGCGGGGTGCTCGTGCGTCATTTCGACGCCGCAAGAATCTCCGACTACAACCGCGTGACGGTAGGGTCGGAGGAGCAGATGGAGATTCTTATAGAAAAGATTAAAGAGATAATCGGTTTTTCGCGGCGGACAGCCGTAAAGAAAGGATAAATCAATGAGAAACGCGATGCTTGAGAGAAAAACCAGAGAGACCGAAATCAGAGCGTCTCTGGAGGTCGACGGGTCGGGACGGGCCGGCGTCGACACCGGATGCGGCTTTCTCGATCACATGCTCCGCGCCTTCGCGGCTAACGCGATGTTCAATCTGGACGTCGTCTGCAGGGGGGACGTCGAGGTCGATTACCATCACACCACCGAAGACGTAGGCATCGTGCTGGGAACCGTCTTCAGCCAGGCGATGACCGCGGGCGGTGTTACAAGATACGGAAGCGCTTTCATTCCGATGGACGAGGCGCTCGTCATGGCGGCGGTCGACCTGTCGGGCAGACCCTGCCTTGAATTCTCGCTTGACATACCTTCACAGAAGGTCGGGGATTTCGACACCGAGCTTGTCGAGGAGTTTTTCAACGGATTCGTCAGAAAGTCGGGCGTCACACTGCATATAAGACAGCTTTCGGGAAGAAACTCGCATCACATTATCGAAGCCGCCTTCAAGGCGTTCGGAAGAGCCCTGCGGGCAGCGGTGACCGTCGATCCCGCGCTCGGCGGAGCGGTCCCTTCAACCAAGGGAGTCCTCTGACGGTATGGTAGGAATCGTTGATTACGGCGTCGGGAATCTGTTCTCGCTCTGCCGGTCATTTGAAGCGGTCGGAGAGAATGCGCTGGTTTCGGGCGACCCCGGGGTGCTTGACGGTACCGACCGGATAATACTTCCCGGAGTCGGCGCCTTCGGAGACGCCGCGCGGAAGCTCGAAGAATCCGGGCTCGGAGAATACGTTGTATCAAGAGCGAAGGCGGGCACGCCGCTTCTCGGGATCTGTCTCGGAATGCAGCTTCTGTTCGACCGGAGCTACGAGTTCGGGGTACACCGCGGACTCGGCCTGATCGCGGGGGAGGTCGTTCCGCTCGAGGGAAATATTCCGCAGGAACTCAAGATACCTCACATCGGATGGAACGCGCTGAAACCCGTCCCGGGAGCCCGGCTGTTCGGCGGACTCGGGAAGGGCGACTGCGTCTATTTCGTCCATTCGTATTACGCAAAATGCGCTCCCCGCTTCGTATCCGCCTATACCGAATACGGAGCCGATATTACCGCCGCCGCGGAATCGGGCAACGTCTTCGGATGTCAGTTCCATCCCGAAAAAAGCGGCAGGACCGGGCTCGGGATTCTCAAGGCCTTCTGCGGCCTGTCCGGAGGATGATAGGAAATGATATTATTTCCCGCGATTGACCTGTTTGAGGGGAAGGCGGTCCGCCTGCTCCGCGGAGACTACCGTCAGATGACCGTCTATTCGGACGACCCCGTCTCGGTAGCGGCTGAATTTGCCGCGAAAGGCGCGAGCGCCGTCCATATAGTCGATCTCGAAGGGGCGCGCTCGGGCGGGACGCCGAATTTCGACACCGTTCTGAAGATAAAGCGCGAGTGCGGTCTCTTTTGCGAGATAGGCGGCGGCATCCGCTCGGCGGAAACTCTGGAAAGATACGCCGACGCCGGAATCGACCGGATGATACTCGGCACCGCGGCGGTGACCGATCCCGAATTTCTCGCGTCGGCGCTCGGGAGTTTCGGCGACCGGATCGCGGTCGGGGTCGACATCGCCGACGGATACGCCGCGATCAGGGGCTGGACCGAAAAGAGTTCGGTCGGCGGCGAAGAAATGATAAAAAGAATGTCGGACGCCGGCGTAGGCACGGTGATTGTTACCGACATATCGAAGGACGGAGCGATGAAGGGTACCAACCGCGAGCTTTACCGGCGCCTTGCCGGCATCGGTCCGCGGATCACCGCGTCGGGCGGCGTGTCGACGCTGGACGACGTCAGGGCTCTGAGAGACTGCGGCGTCTACGGAGCGATTATCGGGAAAGCGTACTACACCGGCGCCGTTGACCTTCGGAGCGCTCTGGAGGCGGCAAAATGATAACGAAAAGGATTATACCCTGTCTTGACGTCAAAAACGGACGGGTCGTCAAGGGGGTCAATTTCAAGGGCCTGGCCGACGTCGCGTCGCCGGTGGAACTTGCGGACAGATACAGCCGGAGCGGCGCCGACGAACTGGTTTTTTACGATATCACCGCGTCCGTCGAAGGACGCAAGCTTTTCACCGAGATCCTGCGCGAGACGGCTTCGCGGGTCTTCATTCCGATGACCGTAGGCGGAGGAATCAACACGCTCGACGACTTCGACGCCGTGCTCAAGAGCGGTGCGGACAAGGTAAGCGTCAACTCCGGCGCGATCCGTGATCCGTCGCTCGTCGCCCGCGCCGCCGAAAGATACGGCAGCCAGTGCGTCGTCCTGTCGGTTGACGTTAAGCGCGTCGGGGACGGCTTCCGCGTTTTCGCAAAAGGCGGAAGGGAAGATACCGGCCTTGAGGCGATCGGCTGGATCAGGCGCTGCGTCGAGTCGGGCGCAGGAGAAGTCGTCGTTAATTCGATCGACACCGACGGAGTGAAAAAAGGATTCGATCTTCCGCTGCTGCGTCTCGTCTGCGACGCCGTCAGAGTGCCGGTAATCGCCTCCGGAGGGGCCGGCTGCGTCGAAGATTTTATTAAACTCTGGAAAGAGGTGCCGGACGTCGACGCCGGTCTCGCGGCGTCGGTCTTCCACTACGGTCAGATTGCCATCCCCGACCTGAAACAGGCGATGGCGGAAAACGGAATTGAAGTCAGGAGAAACTTATGATTTGCATTGACGAGTTAAAATTCGGGCCGGACGGTCTCATTCCGGCGGTCGTTCAGGACGCGGCGTCGGGCAGAGTGCTCACGGTCGCATATATGAACCGGGAGAGTCTTGAAAAATCGCTCGAAAAGAAACTGACCTGCTTTT
>JAGDAM010000067.1 GCA_017959485.1 Clostridia bacterium | reverse complement strand
GTTAAGGCAACACCGCACAATTCGCGGATACGGATTGGCGAGAGATTTTTGTGCCTGTTTTGACTGAAAAATCGCAGGAAAACAGGCGGTTTTTCAAGATTTTGACGTCAAAACAGGCGCAGAAAGAGCCGTCAAGACGTGTGCGTCGAATTGTGCGGTATTGCCTTAAAAATCCGGGCCGGACCTCCGTTTGAGGAGATCCGCCCCGGATTGTTTTTTATTGCGAATCGGTCAGAGCTTCTCTTTGAAAGCCTTGCCCGGCTTGAAAACGATGACCTTCTTGGCGGGAACGGTTATCGTTTCGCCCGTCTTCGGATTGCGGCTCTTTCTTTCGGGCTTCGATACCGTCTTGAGAGTGCCTACGCCGATGACGGTGGCGCTGTTGCCGGCTGCAACGTCAGAAGTCAGAGCTTCGATAAGTGCGCTTACGGCGGCTGATGACTGTTTGCGGGTGCACCCGGTCGCTGATCTGATTACGGATTCAAAATCGGTTCTTTTCATATCGGCATTCCTTTCCTTCCGAGAATAGATTGTAACATAATTATAATTATTATTTACAAAGTTGTCAACAGTTATTTTTCAGGTTTTCGAGGGATACGGTTTTCCGGTATTCGAGAAGCTTGATAAAGATTCCTCCGACGACCGTCCGGTTGCGGAAACTCTTCTCCATCCCGTCGCGGCTCCTGTAAAACTTGTGTATCGAGGTCAGCGTCCAGTACCAGTCGGTCATAGGTACGCGGGAGGGAGTAAAGTTATACGCGTTCCAGAGCTTCTCAACCATCTCCTCGAATACCTCGCGGTCCTCGGCCAGGGTCGCGGTCCAGACCAGCCAGTCGGACTTGGTGTAGGGCTGTCTGTCGTCGAGCGGCAGTCCGTAGGGATGCTCGCGGCGGCGGTAGGAGGCGACCTCCGATTCGATAACCTCGCGAGGCATCAGCCCGGTTCCGAACAGCTTGTCCCACACGATATTGTATTTCATCGAAAAACTTCCGGGACGGTCGAAGGCGAGACGGTAGCTTCCGTCTCCGTTCGAGGCGCGCTCCGCCCAGCTGAGCGCCATCTTCCGTGCCAGAGCGAGATATTTCTTCTCTTCGCGCTTCTTTCCGCACATACCTTTGATTATTCCGTAGCCGGCGATGCCCATGATCGCCTTCAGCGAAAGATTGCAGTTGTGCGCGAGATGTCCCGCGAAATCGTCGGTGCAGAGCTGGTTTTCGGGGTCCTCTCCCTTTTCGATCAGATATCCGATCCATCTGTCGAGCACGTCCATATGCATAAGAGCGTATTCCGGGCTGCCCTCGGCAAGCGCGACGCAGGTCTCCATCAGAAGCATATTCCCGCATTCCTCGACCGGCATCTGCTTCTCGAGAGCGCCGTTTCCGTAAACCTGGCCGTTTAAGAGCGGATACTGTCCGCAGTCGTGCGGAGCGAAATCGAATTTCCAGTCATCGGACGCCGCGTAGCGGTAGATCGGTCTCATCATTCCCCTGACAAGCTCCGGGTTATAGATCAGATACAGCGGAATTGACGGATATGAGACGTCGACGGTCGCGGCGCAGCCGTTTGAGTAGCACTCCTTCGAGACGAAGAGAATCTCCCCCTCATCGTCCACAGCGATCTTGTGAGCGCCGACCGACTGGCGGTATGCAAGCTGGCAGAGTTCGGCGTACTTCTCTCCTCCCGCCTTTACGGCGTCGATGAAGAGTTCAGAGTCAACGTTGCGGCACTGTTCGAGAATTATCTCATAATCGGAGTGAGCTTTTGCAATCTCGTCTTCGATCTTCGCCCCGTTTCTGTTCCAGTACGAGGTGAGCGGTTCGCCGAAATACTCGAGCGAGCAGCCGTCGTCGTAGGCAAACGTGATCAGAGAGGACTTCTTCGGTTCGACGGTAAGCGACACGAAACGGAGCCCGTCGGGATCGGTGAAGCTGCCGGTCTTTCCTTTTCCGGAGAGATAAAATCTTCCCCATTCGATCCTGTGGTTGTCACCCGAGCGGCGAAGCGGCTCCGGATGTTCCCTTTCGATAGAAACGGAGGAAAGGTCCTCAATCCTGCGCGTGTTAATCAGAACCGAATCGTCCCCGCGCAGGTTCATGCAGATCTCCTCGGATACCGATACGGTCACCGAAACGCCGTGCCAGCGTCCGTCGGTCGGCCTCGACGTGATTTCAAGATATGAAACCGGACGCGAGAGCAGATCGAGATCGGAAAGAATGAGCGGCGTCGTGAAGCGCAGGCCGATTTCGACTCCCGCTCCGGCAAAGAAGTAGCAGGTCGAAAAGGTATCGACGTCAGCCGATTTCTGCTCCATCGCGGGAATATCGGCCGGGGACGCCCCGATCAGACGGTACCGGGACCCGTCTATTTCAGCGATACCGCGAACGGTTATCGGGTAACCCGTCCAGTGTACCGTCTCGCTGTCGGTAAGGCGGTCGGTCTGCGACCAGAGATTAAAAAAAGGATCGACGTTGATCAGAGGATAAGCGGGAGGTCTGAGTCTCATGAGCGGAAAACCGTCCTTTCATTGTTTCGTACGGGCTTTACGGTAGATAGTATATCATATCGCGCGGAGCAAGTCAATATGATTGACTTGTATGTGACAATATGATATAATTATTGCGTTTCAGGACTCAATTATTACCTGTAACGGGCGAAAGAGGAATAAGATGGATAAACTGATTCACGAAACGCACAGAGCCGACCTTTGCGTAATAGGCGGAGGAATGGGAGGAATGCTTTGCGCGATATCCGCGGCGCGTCACGGCGCGCGCGTCGTACTGATGCACGACCGTCCGGTGCTCGGCGGAAACGCCTCGAGCGAGATCAGAATGTGGATCAGCGGCGCGGGAACCCGCGTGCGCAATCTTCAGGAGACGGGCATCATGGAAGAGATCATGCTCGAGAATATGAAGCGCAACCCGTCGAGAAACTGGGCGATCTGGGACAGTATCCTCTATGAAAAAGTTAAATTCGAGAAGAATATAACGCTGCTTCTCAACTGCGCATGCTTCGACGCCGAAACCGAGGGGAACCGGATAATCTCGGTCACCGGTTTCCAGCTTACCACATACAAAAAGCAGACGGTTTACGCGGACGTTTTCGCAGACTGCTCGGGCGACAGCATCCTCGCGCCGCTCACGGGGGCCGAATACAGAGTGGGTCGCGAGGCTCGCTCCGAACTGAACGAGGAATTCGGGCTCGAAGTCGCCGACACTCACACCATGGGCATGTCGCTCATGATAGAGGCGCGCGAGACCGATCATAAAGTCGAATTCACTCCCCCGTCCTGGGCCTATCGTTTCGATACCGACGAGGAGATGAAAAACAAGCCGCACGAATGCCTGATCAAGCCGAACACCAACTTCTACTGGATAGAACTCGGCGGCATGGGAGATTCGATCGCCGACACTGAAGAAGTGCGCGACGAGCTTCTGAAGATCGCCTTCGGCGTCTGGGATCATATGAAAAACCGAGGCGACCACGGAGCCGACAACTGGGAGCTCGAGTGGCTCGGATTCCTGCCCGGAAAGCGCGAAAGCCGCAGATACGTCGGCGATTATATCCTGACGCAGAACGACGTCGAAAACGGCCTGTGCGACTGTCCTGACGCCGTCGCCTACGGCGGCTGGCAGATAGACAACCATCTGCCCGGCGGATTCTTTATGGACGCGGGTAACGGACAGGGGGGACATCTTCAGAAAAAACGGCTGTCGGATCCCTATCTTATTCCCTACCGGTGCCTCTACTCAAAGAACGTGGAAAATCTTATGTTCGCGGGGCGCAACATCAGCGCGTCGCACGTCGCCTTCGCTTCGACGCGTGTCATGGGGACGGTCGGAGTCATCGGACAGGCATGCGGAACTGCCGCGGCTATCGCGGTCAAATAC
This sequence comes from Clostridia bacterium, assembly GCA_017959485.1. Next base: position 224 of record JAGDAM010000067.1, on the reverse strand, counting down.
GGGATCACGCCCCGCGAAGTCGGAACTCTCCGGATAGACGAGCTGCGCGACACGCTGCTCGAGGACGACTGCTTTATTCCGGGCACCGCGAGAAAGAACTATCCTCTCACCTCGAACGCGTCCCTGACCGCGGATTACGGCGACCCGTCCGCTCTCCGTAACGGAACCGACCGCAGGGTTTTCGGCTCGGACAACGGATATTTCGGCAAGACCGGAAAGGCGAT
>JAGDAM010000066.1 GCA_017959485.1 Clostridia bacterium | reverse complement strand
CCGGAAAGACAAGATTGAGAGCGACGACGCCGCCCGAGAGCAGAACAAAGCAGAAAAGAAGAATAATATCCGGCGTGCGGATCACGCTTTTGTTCATTCTCGTTCTTCCGCTGTCGCCGTGATAGCAGCGGCATTCCATGGCGTCGGCAAGTTCCTCGGCTCTTCTGAACGACGAGAGAAAGAGCGGGATCAGCACCGGAACGAGCGACTTTATCCGGGACAGAAGCGACCCTTCGGTAAAGTCTGCTCCGCGCGATTTCTGAGCTGTGATTATCCTATCGGTATCCTCCGCGAGCGTCGGAATGAACCGAAGGGCAATGAACATCATCATACTGAAATAATGCACCGGAATCTTTATCAGCTTGAGCGGCGAGAGAACCGATTCGAGCGAATGCGTAATATCGACCGGAGTGGTGGTATAGGAAATGATAAGCGAGGTCGCGGTGATCAGGTCGACAAGCCGCAGAGCCATCTTGAGAGCGTGCCTGATACCGTCTTTGTAAAGCGTGATCTTCCAGAAGGAAAAGAGCGGCTCGCCCTCTCCCCGGAAAAGAAAGGCGTTCAGAACGAACGTGAGAACGAGGATGAAAATAATCATCCTTATCGAACGCAGAATGACCCGCAGGGGGACGCGGCTGACCGCCACGAGCAGCACGGTGGCGGCGGTAAGCCAGACGAAGGAAAGATCCGACGCGCAGAGAAACGCGGCGACCATATATATGACCGAGCATACTATCTTTATTCTGCCGTCCGCGCGGTGGATCGGAGAATTCGCGGGATAATACTGTCCGAGAGCTATTTTTGAATTCACTTTGCGGCCTCCCTCTCAAACAGCGGAAAGAGACACGCGCAGGCGTCCCGAAGCGTATAAATTCCCGCGGGCACCGGAAGGTTCTTTTCGCGCAGAAGTTCGAAAAGCAGGGAGATCTCGGGAAGATCGAGTCCCGCTCCCCGCAATACGTCGGGTGAGGCAAAGATCTCGTCCTTTATGCCCAAGGCGGCGATCATGCCGTGATCGAGTATCGCGAGGTCGTCGCAGAAACCGCCCATATCCTCCATACTGTGAGAGACGACTATCACGGCGGCACCGGTCTGCTCCCTGTAACGGCTGAGCGCGCCGAAGACCGTCCCGCGCCCTTCCGGGTCGAGCCCGGCCGCGGGTTCGTCGAGCACCAGCACCTCGGGTTTCATCGCCATGACTCCGGCGATCGCCACCCTTCGCTTCTGGCCTCCGGACAGTTCAAACGGGGAGCGCTCCGAAAGCGCGGGGTCGAGTCCGACGGTTGCCATCGCCTCGCTTACCCTTCTCTCGATCTCATCCGGAGGAAGTTTCATTCTGACTGGACCGTAAGCTATATCCTTCGCCACCGTCTCTTCAAAGAGCTGATACTCTGGATACTGCATGACGAGTCCCACTCTGAATCTGACGGCCGCGATCTTTTTGGGCTTTTCCCAGATATTCCGCCCGTCGAGAAAGACGGTACCGCAGGTCGGTCTTTCAAGTCCGTTTAGCAGACGCACGAGAGTGCTCTTGCCCGATCCGGTGTGTCCGATGATTCCCGTAACCCGGCTTTTTCCGAAAGACACGGATACGTCCTTGAGCGCCTCGACCTCGAACGGAGTGCCCGGCGAATATGAGTAACCGACTCCGTCCAGTTTTATAACCGGATCGGCTCCGCGGTCCGCGGAAGGTGTAATTTCCGCCTCCGGAACACTGCCCCGCGCCTTCAGCGATTCGACGATTACCTCCGCCGCGTCGCCGGGGGTGACGGCGGTCCTGTCCGTGAATCCCTTCTTTTTCAGTTCGGAAATCAGGACGGCCGACTGGGGAGGCGCGATGCCGCATCTTTCGCAGAGTTCCGCGTCAGAGAAGATTTCGGAGGGACTGCCGGTTGCCGCGACTCTTCCCGAGTCGAGAACGACTATTCTGTCCGCCTCCGCGGCTTCGTTCATAAGATGCGTAATGTTTATTATGGTGATACCGCGTTCACGGCAGAGAGAGTTCATGATCCCGAGCACGCGGCGACGGCCTTTCGGGTCGAGCATCGCCGTCGATTCGTCGAAAATAATGCATTCGGGACGCATCGCGAGGACGCCGGCTATGGCGACCCGCTGCTTCTGCCCCCCCGACAGCCGGGCGGGTTCCTTCTTTTCAAGCCCCTCGAGTCCGGCGTCGGATATCGCCTCCGCGACGCGCCGCCTGATCTCTTCCGGAGACAGGCCGAGGTTTTCGGGACCGAACGCGATCTCCTCCTCAACTACCGTGGCTATTATCTGGTTGTCGGGATTCTGGAAGACCATTCCGACCCGCCTGCGCAGTTCGATCAGGGAATCGTCCGGCATGCCCGCGGATATATCGATTCCGGCGACTGTCAGACGCCCGCCCGACGGCTCGTTCAGGGCGTTGAGCATACGGGCGAAGGTGGACTTTCCCGAGCCGTTCCGCCCTATGACGGCGACGTACTCCCCTTTGCCTATCTTCAGCGAAAGCGAGTCGATGACCCGCGGTCCGCCCTCCGAGTAGGAGAAGGAGAGATCCTCCGCTATAATGTAATCAGGATTATTGTTCATATCGTGTTTCAGGCCTTCTTCCGCCGGCTTTATCTTGACCATCTGGCGGAGGCACCGCAGGGGAGGAGACACCCGGTCGATTCGACGGGAAGCGCAATCTCTGCGGCTTCGGTGGTTCCTCCGAACCTCGGGACGACCGAGATATCGAGCATGTATTTCATAGTCAGCGGGGAAAGGCCCGCCGTGTAGGAATTGATCAGGAAAAAGATCGGGTCGTCCGACAGACAGGAAGCGGCGAGCGTGATCAGCGAATGCGCCGATTCCTCTATCTTCCAGACCTCGCCGCCGGGTCCTCTTCCGTAAGAGGGCGGATCCATGATGACGGCGTCGTATTTCGAACCGCGTCTTATCTCCCTTTCGACGAACTTGACGCAGTCGTCAACTATATAACGTATCCTGGCGCCGGCCAGTCCGGAAAGCGCGGCGTTCTCCTTCGCGAGAGCGACCATTCCCTTCGCGGCATCGACGTGGCAGACCTCGGCTCCGGCCGCGGCGGCCGAAACGGTGGCTCCTCCGGTATACGCGAACAGATTGAGCACCCTGACGTTCCTCCCCTGCGCGACCGCGCGCCCGATAAGTCCCGCGGCCCAGTCCCAGTTGACGGCCTGCTCGGGGAACACTCCGGTGTGTTTGAAGCCCATCGCCCTTATTCTGAACCTCAGATAACGGTATCCGATCGTCCATTCTTCGGGAAGGCGGTTTTCGCTCCAGGCGCCTCCGCCCTTCGACGAACGGCGGTATACCGCGTCAGCAGTCCAGCGGCGCGCGTCCCTGCCGGGATCCTTCCAGATCACCTGGGGATCCGGCCTCACGAGGGTATACTTCCCCCAGCGCTCGAGCCGTTCGCCGTCCGAGGCGTCAAGCAGTCTGTATTCTTTCCAGTTGTCGGCAACCCACATTTTGTCAAAACTCTTTCCGCACGGGTTCCGCGGGATACGTGAACGCGG
>JAGDAM010000065.1 GCA_017959485.1 Clostridia bacterium | reverse complement strand
GGGCTCGACATAACGGATATTCTTGTCGCGGTCATTTCCGCTGTGATCGCCCTGATCGTCAGCTGGCTGGCCAACCGTCAAAGCCGCAGCCAGTTTTTCTCCACCACGATTTCCAGGGCAAGAATGGAATGGATCAAGGAAATGCGCGCCTTATGCGCCGACCTTTGCGCGAGCCGCCTCCGCCTTCCGTTTTCCCTCAGCCGCCTTTTCCGCGGGTGAGAGGAATTCTTCCCTCGGAGGAACAATGTATCTTTCTTCCGGCACCGCGCTTCCGGTTTCGGAAACCGGCTCAAACAGCTCGGGTTCGGTATGCTTTAGATGCTTTTCTTCCCGGGTTTCCGCCATATGTCTCCCCTCCGCGCAAACTCATCCCGACCTGCGTGTCGGGATCCGTATCGTATTATTATAAATCACAAATCGGTCCAAGTCAATATTATTTGCGATAATAACCCGTTCATCCGAGTTTTTTTCGCATTTTTATTCTCCGAATCGAACATAAAACCCGCCGGCCGGCGCAATCGGCCCTCATTTGCTTTTATTTATGTTGAAAAAAAGTAAAAAAAGGTTTATAATATAATTAGGATTTTATTAAAAAAGGGGGACAGAATCTGCCATGCCGTCCAAGAAACCCGAACAGAACGCGGGAGGAAACGAAACCAAGATCTTCCCGCAGGTAAGCGAAAAAGACTACGTCATCCGCCGCACGCTCATGACCGTCTACTCCGCCCTCTACGAAAAGGGGTATGATCCGATCCGTCAGATAGTCGGTTACATACTTTCCGAAGACCCGACCTATATCACCAACCACAACAAGGCAAGATCTCTCATAACAAAGATCGACCGCGACGATCTTCTTGATTCTCTCACCAGATTCTTCTTTGCTTCCTCGGATAAATGACTCCCCGTCCGAGACTGATCGACTTCACCGGAAGACGGTCTGCGGTCGGCGTCTGTGTCGCTCTCGGCGGCTTTGACGGCGTTCATATAGGTCACACGGCCGTCTTAAGACGTGCCGTGGCGCTTGCACGCGAATCCGGAAAGATTTCGGTCGCATTTACCTTTTCCGCCCCTCCGGCCGCCGGGAATCGTCTGACCGGTTCGCTTCTGTCTACGCTTGAAGAAAAACAGAAACTGATCTCCGACGTGGGAATCGACGCGGCGGCGGTCGCGGACTTCCGGGATTTTGCCGGTATGTCGAGCGGAGATTTTATTTCGGACGTCCTTAAAGGACAGCTCGGCGCGACCGATACCGTCTGCGGACTTGATTTTTCGTTCGGCAAAGGCCGCTCGGGCAGCTTTGAAACACTCAGGTCCTCATTCGGTGATTCTGCGGCAGCCGTTGCCTGCGTCAGCTCCGGCGGGATCCCGGTCTCTTCAAGCCGCATAAGATCTCTTCTGTCGCGCGGCTGCGCCGAAGAAGCCGCCGTGCTGCTCGGAAGGCCTTATTCACTCGGCGGAACCGTCTTTGCCGGGCGCGGGGACGGACGGCGGATCGGTTTCCCGACCGTTAATTTCCGTCCGGATCCGGAAAAGCAGGTGCTCATGCCGGGAGTATATATCAGCGAGATAAAGACGGGAGACGTCTTTCTCCCCTCAGTCACCGACTGCGGCTACGCTCCGTCGCTCGACAGTACGGGGATCTACCGCTGCGAGACGCATATTCTCTCGTTCGACGGAAAATACCCGGATGAAATTGCGGAAGTCCGTTTCAGGGCATTTCTGCGCCCCGAAACCCGCTTCCCCGACACCGCTTCCCTTTCCGCGGCAATAGCGGACGACGTAAAACGCGCCGAATCGTATTTCGGTATTTAAGGCGGTTCCGCACTTGTCCGACTCTGCGAACCGCGCGGCATCGCCTTCACACTCTCTCTAAAACGAAAAATGTTTTTTAATATAAAAAGCGGCGCCCGCCGCTCCGCGGGAGCGTCCGCTCTGCTTATTTCTCTTCTGATACTCTCCTGTGCCCTGATGTTCCCATATCAGGCACGGGCCGAATCCGACGGCACCGAAAAACTGCCTCTGTCTCACGCGGGCGCCTATTTTATTAAGAACCTTGAGACGGGTTCCGTCCTGAAAAGCACCGACGTCGGGGCCTCGATACGTCCCTCGTCGACGGTCAAGATTATGGCGGGGCTTCTGCTTTGCGAAAGATACGGCGGTTCGCTTGACGACGTAATCGAAATCACCCCGGCAATGGCAAAGGACAACAACGCAAGCCGTTCGATAGGCCTTATAGCCGGGCAGAAACCGACCGTTCGCGATCTGATCTATCTTACCGTCTGCGGTTCTTTCAACGACGCTCTGAAGGCGCTTGCCATCGACGGATATACCTCTCCCGAAAGTTTGACTGCAGCCATGAACGAGCGTGCCATCCGTCTCGGGATGACGTCGACTCATTACGACAATCCGTACGGGCTCGACAGCGACGGAGCGAGAACCTGCCTTTCCGATCTTGTCATTCTCGCGGAAGCTGCGATGAACAACGGCCTGTTTATGACGGCCTCGTCCGCCAAAGACTACACTCCGGAAAAACTTCCCGCATCCTACGCTTTCAACAATCACAATAAACTGATAGGCCCGAGCAAATACCGCAACACCGAATGCCGCGGCATGAACGCGGGAAACACTCCCGGTTCCGGATATTCGGTCGTCACCGTTTCCGAAAAGAAAGGTATTTCTTATCTGTGCATCGTTATGGGCGCGGATTCGGTGGACGGAGTCGAATACTCGTACGCCGTGGCGAACGGACTTATAAACTGGGCTTTTTCGAGCTACGAGAATAAGATTATTCTGAAGCCCACCGACATTGTCTGCGAGATACCCGTGACGCTCTCGGTAACCGACAAAAAAATCCTCGCAGTACCTGCGGGGACGGTCGAGGCCTATCTCCCGAAGTCTTATTCCGCCGGGAAAGAGATAAGCATACGGCACACTCTCTACTCGTCCGAGCTGGAGGCGCCGGTCTCCGAAGGCGAGGAGGTTGGGACCGTCTCGGTATACTGCAACGGCGAGCTCGTCGGTCAGACGAAGCTCGTCTCCAAAACAGCCGCGGAACGCTCATCGCTTCTCTATTCTCTCGAAAAGATCAAAGAGTTTTCCAAGAGCGACTTTTTCAAGGGAGCGCTGATTACAGCGGCTGTCCTGGCCGTCGTCTGGATCACGGCGGGAGCGATTATCCGCGGAACGAAAAACAAAAAACGCCGCACCGGAAGGTTCAACTGAGCGGCAATTAATCCGGTTGATATTATACGACGGGCGGAAAGCTTTTCTGCTTCCCGCCCGTCGGTTATTATTTTCACTTGTACTCTATCGTGGCGTTTTTGCAATCCGCGTACACGATTCCGTCGGAACGTATACGGTTGGAATATTTGATGCTGAATACCATTGAACGAAGCGCTTCTTCAATCTCCTCATGATCCTTACCGCCGATATATATTATTGCCTCATAATACGGCTTTCCGGGATTAAACAGCCGCCCTATTGTAAACTTACTTGGAAACGGGTTCGAACAAATAAAAATTCCGACGATTGCAATTACAATTGCCAACAGAAGAATTCTTTTTTTGTAAAAAACTTTTTCTTGTCTTTCCCCTCACAATTGTGTTTATTTGTAACACCAAAATAATCAGGCCGTTGCAGATAAGCAAGTGCTGACTGTCGTTTTCGACACTGCTTTAATTCTCGAAAGTGACTTTCGCTTTTTTACAAGAAGTATAAACGGTCGAATAGGAATGAAATGAATCATAATACCAAATCTCTATTATCGTATCTTTAATTGCGGCGGTAATCTCTTCTTCGCTCTTTCCTTTCGAATAGACAACCAACTGTAAATCTCTGCTCTCTTCCCGGCTGAAACAGCCAAACTTATATTCAACACCGGCAAACACAAACCTCCTTATAATCCTGTCCAGTCCATCGTTATTATCTATTCTGAACTGAATAGTCTTGCCGTTCAATATAGAACGTCCGGTTACGGTCATATTGATAATCGCTATGGAATAATCGGCCTCGTCTGCATCTAATGGAATAATATAATCAATCGCACCCGTCCCGTTGGGAACGTAGTCCTCGTCATGCTCCTCTACAGGCCACCATTCTTCATCAGAGAAGAAGCTTTCAGCTCTCATAACGGTGATTTCAGTAACTTCGAATTTCGGGGTAATGAAGATTAATATCAAACCGGCAGTTATTGCCGCCGCAAGCAAAGATAATATGACAACGATGACGGCGTTTCTCTTCTTCCTCTTCTTTCTACCCGGTCTCGGCTTTTCGGAGGCGTTTTCGTGATAAAAAAGAACGGATTTCATTGCTTCACCTCGAAAGATACTATTTGCTCTTTCCGGGACGCACGTCAGCCGTACGCCCCGGAAAAATTATTATTCAGAATTCGATTCTTTCGGCAATATAGTCCTTGAGTTCTGCGATCGGGATTCTGACCTGCTCCATACTGTCTCTCTCGCGGACGGTGACGCAGCCGTCTTCAACCGAGTCGAAATCGTAGGTCACGCAGAAAGGCGTGCCGATCTCGTCCTGACGGCGGTATCTCTTACCGATCGAGCCGGTTTCGTCGTATTCGACGTTGAAATGCTTCGAGAGTTCGAACGCAATCTCCGACGCGCCGTCGGCAAGCTTCTTCGAAAGCGGAAGCACGGCCGCCTTGACCGGGGCGATGGCCGGATGGAAGTGCAGCACGGTGCGGACGTCGTTCTTTTCGGCGTCGATGACTTCTTCATCGTACGCGTCGCACAGGAGGGCGAGCACAGAGCGTTCGACG
>JAGDAM010000064.1 GCA_017959485.1 Clostridia bacterium | reverse complement strand
GCTCTTGAAAATCTCGCCGAAGGCGAACACACCGTCAAAGTGCTGTTTGACGACGGAGAGGTCGAAACTAAGATCACCGTCAAGGCGGCCGAGCAGACGAGCCCCGCGACCGGAGACGGCAACGTGATCTTCGTATGGGTCGCTCTTACGGCGGTCTCCGGTGCGGTTCTTGCAATCGCGTACAGAAAGAAACGGATCGCTGTCGGATAAGCTGCGAAAAAACTCGCCGCAGCCGTCGCTGCCAAGGACGCTTAGCCGGCTGTACGTAATACCTGTTCCCTTCTCCCGCCGGCGGCGGCTTCCGCCCGCTTCGGCACTGAAGCTAATAATGTTTTAGCTGATTATAATCTTTTAAGGCAGTACCGCACGATTCAACGGCGAATCGTGCGGTACTGCCATAACGCACAATAATACAATCCCTTGACAAACGCACGTTAAAAAGATATAATATCTACAGTGACGGAGTTTTTTTTCGAATCGGATGACGCCGCGGCCGAAAGCGACGGAAACGGGCGTCGGAGATTACGATATAATCCGCAAGAATTACTGGCAGGCGTCCGGCACGCCTCCCGACGGAGGAGAACGCCTGACGCTCCTTACACTTTTTACACAACCTAAACTATGACAGAAAACGCACCCCTGCTTTTCCGCATGGCGGGTCTTCTGATCTCGGTCAGAACTCTCCACGACGGAATGCTCCGGATCGGCAGAAATTATCTCGCCGCCGATACCGGCCTCGAGCCCGACATCAGTGTCGTGATCACTCAGCGGGACGTCGACGAAGAACGCCGGCGCTCTCCCGACGGAGGGTCCGGGTTCTCCGACAGATATATGGAGACTCTCGCGGTCTGCCGCCGGATATCCGAAAGGATGCCCTCGTTCGGCCGCTTCCTCATGCACGGATCGGCGATCGCCGCCGACGGCGAAGGTTTTATATTCACCGCCCCGAGCGGCACCGGGAAATCCACCCACGCGAGACTGTGGCGGGAGATGCTCGGAGACCGCGCGGTAATGATCAACGACGACAAGCCGTTTGTCGGCTTAGGCGAAGACGGAGTCGCCGTATACGGTTCTCCCTGGAACGGCAAGCACCGTCTGGGCGGCAATATCTCCGCCCCGCTGAAGGCGGTATGCATACTCGGCCGGGCCGCGGAGAACAGCATAGAAGAGATCGGTGTCTCGGACGCGCTGCCGGTGCTGATCCGGCAGATCTACCGTCCGGACGATCCGATGATGCTGGCGGCGACCCTCACGCTTGCCGACCGGCTGGCTTCTTCGGTTAAGCTCTTCCGCCTTGGCTGTAACATGGCCCCCGAGGCAGCCCGCGTATCGTACGAAATGATGAAGAAAGAAGGATAAATCCGAATGAAGCTTTCAAAGAACTTTATTATCCACGAATCAGACGGCCAGGCGATGCTGGTCCCGACCGGGAACGCCGGCTTTTCGGGTCTCGTCAGAGGCAACAAGACGCTTGGAGCCGTCCTCCGCTGCCTTAAGAAGGAGACGACCGAGGCCGAGATAACCGCCGCCCTGAAGGAGCAGTTCGACGCCCCCGAGGGCGCCGTCGAGCGCGACGTGGCGAGGGCGCTGGAGACTCTCCGGAAGATCGGCGCAATCGATGAGTAATATGCCGGGCGACGCGCCGGCGCCGACCGGAATCGCCGACTATCTTGCCGAAAACGGAAGCATAACCTATTCGAATTCGGGTACGAGCATGATGCCGCTGCTGAAGGAAGGCCGCGATCTCTTCACGGTAAGGGCAAAGCGGCCCGGCGAACGGTTCGCGGTCGGTGACGTCGTCCTCTACCGCAGGCCGCCCGACAAATACGTCCTCCACAGGATTGTGGAGGTCGGAGACGGCAGCTACACGATTCTCGGCGACAACTGCGTCATGCGCGAGACCGGCATCCCGGAATCCGAAGTGCTCGGCGTAATGACCGGATACGTACGCCGGGGAGTCGCTCACAGCGTGACCGATCCGGTCTACGTCAGGTACACTGCGGGAATACTTAAAAACGAGAAAAAGCGAGTGAAGCTGCTGAAACTCAGGGCGCGCATAAGATCCGCCGGAGCGAAGGTGCTGCGTACGCTGACCGGAACAAAACGCAAATAACGCTGACGAAACCGAAACGGAAACGGCCGGCAGGATCCGTGCGGCGATTGGTGCGAAATTGCCTGAAAAATCAACCGGTTATGAATGAATTTTCGCCGGAACGGTATAATCTTTACGGATTTAGCCGTTCCGGCTTTTTTGTAAAAAACAGTCCCTTTACAATCGTCAGGTAAAGTGATATACTTGCTTCGAAAAACGAGCCGTACCCGGGGAAAGGAGGCGCCGCTTGGAGATCGGAAACAAAATTGCGCAGCTGCGGAAAAACGCCGGCCTTTCTCAGGATGAGATGGCGGAGCGCCTTTTTGTGTCCCGTTCGCTCGTAGCAAAATGGGAAAACGGCAGACGCAGACCGGATATGGCAAGCATAGAAAAGATCTCTTCGCTTTTCGGGGTCGCGCCGGATACGATAATCGAAAACGACGACGCCGTCAGAAGAGAGCTTGAAAAGTGTCTGCCGAAGAACCTTACCCTTTCTTCCGGCGAACTTGCCGCCCTGATCGGCGCTTTTCTGAGGACTCTTCCGGAAAGGGACAGAAAGATTTTCGTAAGGCGTTACCATTTTTTCGAAAAACCGCAGCAGATCGCCGAAGAGTACGGACTTACGGCAAACAACGTTGGGATAATACTTTTCCGCACCAGAAAAAAACTGAAGGATGCAATCAAAAAGGAGACTGACGATGAAAAAAAGTGACGTTATCGACGCGATGGCGCTGATTGACGAGGATATCGTCGAAGAATCCTTTTCAAAAACCGTCGGTAAAAGTACACGGGTTCGCAGGGTCGGCTCCAAAGCTGCGCCGGCCGCCGCAATTGCCGCCGCGGCGCTTGTTATC
>JAGDAM010000063.1 GCA_017959485.1 Clostridia bacterium | reverse complement strand
GTCCGGGAGCATTCCGACCCGGTCGGATTTGCCAGGCACCTTATGAACGAGATTGCCCTGCGCTGCCGGATACCGTCAACCGCCGGCATAGGAACGAATCTTTATCTTGCCAAAATCGCGCTCGACATCACCGCCAAGCACTCCCCCGATCACGTCGGATTTCTCGACGAGGATATCTACCGCGGGACCCTCTGGGATCACCGGCCGATCACCGATTTCTGGATGGTTGCCGCAGGTACCGCGAACCGGCTCGCCGGGTGCGGAATATACGACATGCGCGGGGTGGCCCAGGCCGCACCCGAACTGCTCTACCGTCTTTTCGGCAGGAACGCCGAGCTGCTGATAGATCACGCCTGGGGCAGGGAGCCCTGCCTCATATCGGATATTAAACGGTACCGTCCGAAGACAAATTCGGTCTCCTTCACGCAGATACTTCCGCGCGACTACACCAGGTCCGAGGGAGAAACGGTAATGGCGGAAATGGCGCGCAACGGCGCCGACGAGCTGGTTCGCAGAGGCGTCGCGACCTCGAAAATATCGATATTCGTCGCCTATTCCCGGGAAGCGCTGCCGCCCTCGCGCGCGTCGGCCCGTCTCGGCGCGGCGACCTGCCTCGCGTCGGTCATAACCGACGCCGCAGTGCGGCTCTACCGCCGGACGGCTTGCGACGCGGCTCCGGTGCGGCGTCTCGGCATCGCGTTTGAGAACGTCTGCCGGGGCGAATGCGTCGGATACGACGTCTTCACCGATCCCGAGGCCGCGGAGCGCGAACTGCGTCTGCGGCGGACTGTCATCGGAATCCGTGACAGATACGGGCGCAACGCGGTGCTCAGCGGCACCGACTTCCTGCCCGAGGGCACTCAGCGCGAGCGGAACGGATTTATAGGAGGGCACAGAGCCGGATATGATGACAAGAGAGGAAAGAGCTAAGCTTTTCGTCGCTTTCGACGCGATGAAAGGACTGAAGGAGGCGCTCGCCGAGAGGGAAAGACTTCATACCAGGGAGGAAAGACGCGAACTCTCCGAAGAGGAGTCGGAAACGGTTTCCCGCGTCCTCGGGAGACTGGAGCGCGGAAGCGCCGTCGAAGTGTGTTTTTACTCGGATTTTCGCTATACCGTAAAGCGCGGAAGGGTGGATTATCTCGATCCTGTCGGGAGAAAACTCTGCGTGTCGGGAGTGCAGGTCAGATTTGATGACGTTTACTCGATTTCCGACCGCCCGCCGGTTCGCGCTTGACAACGCGTTTGTTTGCTGATATAATATATACAGCGAGTCCATACAGTACTGATTCATAAACGGAGGATGCTATGAAAAGAAGGATTACATCACTGATTCTGACGGCGGCTATGCTGCTGTCGCTCCTGCTCGGCTGCGTATCCTGCGCCGCCAACGAATCGCCGAAGGCGCTTTTCCAGAAAGCCGTCTCCAGAACCGCCGAAAAGATGGAAAACGTCGAACTTATAGCGACGGCGGAGAAGGCCGCGGCCGGCGGCTCGATCTGCCTGCTGGCGGAAGACCTTGATTTCGGAGACGGTTCGGAAAAGGGCAGAGTATCGTTCACGCTTTACGCCAACAGCGACAAGAAAACGGCTGCCGCGGTTCTCGACGCCAAACTCGGCGAAAAGACCTACAACGGCGGCGTGTACGCGTCTTCGTCCGCGATAGTTGCGGAATGCAAGGAAATCCTGGGCGACAAGGCCTACGGACTGAATCTCGACAAGGCGGCTAAAAATATAGCCAAATCGGTATTCGCTCCCGAAAGCGAGAGCAAATATTCGGTGAGCGACGAGGAATATGACCAGATCCTTGACGTCATCAAGGACGTGAAGGAGATCAACAAGACCGACAAGGAATTCCGCTCGCTTTACGACAAATACGTAAAGAAACTCTATAAGCTCATCTCGGACAACGCCGAGTATGAGAAGGATGCCGACGCCGAGACAACCGTGTTTGACGAGAGGGACGTTCCCGCGATAGCGGTCACCGTAAAGCTCTCTTCCGACGCCATAGAGTCGGTGCTCAGGTCGTTCTGGAAGGACGCCAAGGCCGACAAGGAACTGAAAAACTTCATAAAAGAGAGAGTGCTTTCTCTCATCGGCGAATTCGAGGACGTCGGAGACCTGTATGACGAGATAGACGATACGGTTGACGAGATCGCGGACAATATCGAAAAGAACAACGTTTCGGTCACCGTAAAATACTGGCTCAACAGTTCCGGCGCCATCATGAAGGCGGAAGTGACGCTGAAGGCCAACGGTCAGAAGGTCGTAATCGGAGCCGAGCTCGGAAAGACTTTCAAGACCTTCGAAGGACTGAAAGTCTCGATCAAGCGCGGTGATAATGACGCGGAGTACTTCTGGGTACGCGTGACCCAGGACGACAAGGAGGCCTTCAGGTGCACTCTTGAAACGAATATCGACGGAATTCCCGAGGTTTCCCTGAAATACACAAAGGAAGACGGTATCGTCAAGGTTACCGTTAAGGAAACCAAGAGGGTCTGGAACAGCGACACCTGGGAGTATGACAATAAGACCTCCGAAACCGTCGTCAAACTCAACTATACAAAGAAAGGCGGCGTTTACACGCTGACTCTCGGTTCGATCACCGTCGACGGAGAGAAGGTCGAACTTCCTTATTCCGGAAAGTATTCGCTGATTGTCAACAAGAGCGCATCTGCTCCGAAGGCGCCTTCGAAATATACCGACGTACTCACGATGAACGAGGAATCTTTCGAAGACTTCCTGGAAGACTATCGGAAGGGCATAAACGAACTTGCCGGCGCTTTGAATCCCACCGACGAGAATCTCGTGGACTGATATTGCCTTGATTTATCGCATCCGCGCGCCACGGAAAACCGGGGCGCGCGGATGCGATAATGGAGCGTTTTGGCAATACCGCACGGGTTCGCTGCACGGATTCAGCCGACGCTTTCCGCGCCTGTGCGGGTAATACCGAGCTTTTCACCGCACACATCCTGACTGTCATTTTCGTACCGGTATGGGTTATGCCGCGGAGCGGCATTGCCCTAACCTCAGTGCGCCCGAGCGGACCGAAATGAACCGACTTAATTAACAGAGCGTGTTCGTCACGACGAAAGGAGCCGAAAAATGTCTTTAGCCGACAGACCGCTGGTCTACCGGGGAATGCTTAAGATAACCGATTACAAGCTTCTCGGAGAACTGCCCGATCCGTTTCTTTCGGAGAGCGGCAAAAGGATCCGCGATCCTTCCGAATGGGATACGCGACGGAGCGAGATATACCGCACGGCAGTCGAACTGCAGTACGGAACGATGCCTCCCGAGCCGGAGTTTCTCGAGGTTGAGAAGCTCTACGCCGGCGGCCGCGAGAACAGCTATCTTATCCGCACCGGCACCCGCGAGAATCCGGTTTCATTCAGGTTAAAACTCATACTTCCGCCCGAGGCGTACGGACTTTCGCCGCAGAAGGTTCCGGTCATCGTCGACGGAGACCTCTGCTTCGGCTACGTCACCCGCGCCGACTGGATCGAGACCGCGCTCGAGAGCGGGGTCGCCTGGGCTCTTTTCGACAGGACCGAACTTGCCCACGACGTGAAAAACGAGAAAAGGGAAGAGGCGGGGGCGCTCTACCGCACCTACCCGGGTTACACCTTCGGAGCCCTCGGGGCCTGGGCGTGGGGATACTCACGCGTCACCGACGCTCTGGAGATAATCGGCAAAACAGATATGAACTGCGTGGTTTTCTCGGGCCACTCAAGGGGCGGCAAGACCGCGGCGCTCGCCGGAGCGCTTGACACACGCGCAGCGATTGTTAATCCCAACGAGACCTGCGCCGGCGCCTGCTCCTGCTACCGGGTGCATATCGCCGGAAGCTATGAGGGGGCCGAACCGAAGCGCAGCGAGACCCTCGCGGATCTGTACCGCAATTTCCCCTTCTGGATCGGCCCGGGCATGGCGGAATACACGCAAAGAGAAAACGAACTGCCGTTCGACTGCCACTTTCTCAAGGCAATGATCGCCCCGCGCACCCTGTTCGTGTCGGAGGCGGCCGGAGACCTGTGGGCCAATCCCGTCGGATCCTATATCACGACGACGGCGGCCCGTGAGGTATATAAGTTCCTCGGGGCGGAGGAAGAACTGTTCTGGTACTTCCGCCCGGGAAAGCACGCGCACAACGTCGAGGACGTCGAGATGCTTTTGAAGCTTATCGAGCGGCGCGTTACGGGCGAGTTCAAGGCCGGAAGCAGATTTTTCAACCTGCCGTTCGAGTTTCCGGACGAAGAGCTCGGGCGTGCCTTCACGTGGAGAGCGCCGTTAATCTGAAAAAAGGAGATACGGAATATTGAAATCTCTTCCCAAAGGTTATTACGCCGTACTTCCAGACGGCGCGGAAGTAGGTGAAAAGATATTTGAATACCGCGGAGAGCGGTTCGAATGCGAGCCGGGCGTCAACCTGTTTTCATCTCTCCCCGAGGCCGCCGCTGCGGCGGTCGAGATCCCGGACGAGGTTATAGCCGGACTGCCTTACGAATCCTTCGCGGCTCCCGTCGTGCTTCTGTCTGCCGGTGACCATCTTGTCGACAAAACCGAATTTACCCGTCCCGCGGTGCTGCTCGGAAACAACGCCGGAGTCAATCCGAATCTTCCTGCTGAGGGATACGCCGCGCCGCTTCTCAATCCCGCGAGGGAGGAGAACGAGACGAAGCTGACCGGCTCCTACTGGAGAGGGATCTGCAATCTTTCCGGCGACGGAGCGACTTTGTTTATCGCCGACGGATTTTCGGCTTATATGGCGAGATTTCAGGACTCCCGCAACCGCGGCCCCGAATGCCGCATCGAGCTGCGGAATATAATAAATCTTAGCCACTGCGGCAAGAACCTGTACGCCTTCGGCGTGCCGGCGGCAGACGGCGGGATCAGGCGCGAGGTTTATCTTAAAAATATGCGCTTGTCGGATTTCGACGACCTTGACTACGGCGGAATCTATCTGCGCCTGTCGGCCGAAAAGGTCGAAATCGACGGTCTGTGCTACGAGAAGACGGGGCAGCTGTTCGGCTTCTGCGATCTTGCGCGCGAGATACCCGGATGCCCGAAAAACGCGAAGAACGCGCGCTATACCGTTAAGAATTCATATTTCGGCGACCTGTCGGGAGACAGGGAGCTCAGCTTCGGAACGCCGGGAGAGGACGGGACGGTGACTCTTGAAGTCAGCCGCTGCGTCTTCAACGACGCGTCGATCGGCGGCCGCCCTCCGCTTTCCGCTGTGCTGGGGCCGGGTTCGTCGCTGACCGTTTCCGACTGCGCCTTTATCGACCGGCGCGGGAATCCGGGACCGGCGGTGTCGGTTGCCGGAGAGGGAGGAGAAATAACAGTTTCAGGATGCTCCTTCGAGGGGTTCGCAGAGGATTCGAGAAGAGAAACGCCGCCTCCGACCGACGCTCCGTCGAAGGTTTCATATTCGCCCGGACCTACCGGTACCGACGACCCTCACGCTGCAATCGAGCCGTCCCGCGAGGGACTTGAGGCAATCGAGCGGCTGTACGCCGGAACGACGGTCGCCTGGGGTGACCTTCACGTTCATACCGTCTGCGGCGGCACGAGCGACGGAAAGACGCCGATGGCGGATTTTCCCGCCGCAATGGACGATCTCGGACTCGATTTCGCCGCCGTCGTCGATCACAGGCAGATGCGCGGCTTCTTCCTTCCCGAATGGGACGAGAAGCGGTTTATTATCGGGACCGAGCCGGGGACGCGCTTCCTCGGTCTATCGGCAGTCCGTCACGGACAGGACGCGGTGCATTACAACATGCTGTTCCCGCACAAATACTCGCTCGCGCTGGTGCTCGCCAACTTCCCGGAATTCGAGTTCCGCGGCGACGAGCTCGGCGGGTCGTTCAAATATCCGAAATTCACGAAAGAGCGCTTCTCCGAACTTACCGCATACGTAAAGTCGATAGGCGGGATTATGGTCCATCCGCATCCCAAAACGATGCTCGCGTCGGACGATCCGCTCGAGTACAGCTTCGGCGACGGGACCTTCCTCGAGACGATCTACGGAAGTCCGGCGACGCACGCGTCATTCAAGAATTATTCGCTCTGGAAGGCGCTGCTCGACCGCGGAGAACACGTTTGGGCCAGCAGCGGTACGGATACCCACTCGGCGGTCTCAAACAAGGCGCCGGCCGCCTTCTACACGTCTGAAAAGAGCGGCGACGCTTATTTCAAAAAGATGAGAACGGCAGATTTCGCCGTCGGAATATTCGGCCTTCAGATGACTGTCGGAGGAGCTCCGATGGGTTCTGAGCTCGGCTGCCGCGAGGGAGACGAGGTCATTCTCCGGGTCGCCGACGCCTTCGCCCCCGCGATGCGTCCGGGAACGGCTTACGAGATAAGGATACTGTCAGACAGGGGGATCGCGTTCGCGGCGACCTTCGACGGTACGCCGGGCCAGACGGTCGCCGTAAGGGCTGAAAACAGACGCTTTTACCGGGCGGAAATCTTCGACCTGACTCACGGATACCCCGTCGCGCTCGGTAATCCTGTCTGGTGCGACGGCAAATATGAGAACGAAACGCAAAACGCGGACGAGGTATAAGAAATGAGCAGACTTATTTTCGAAAAGGTTTCTAAGTCGTACGGGAGCAACAAGGCGCTGTCGGAGTTTTCGGCGGTGCTCGATCCGGGCATCTACGCGCTGCTCGGGCCCAACGGTTCGGGAAAATCCACGTTGATGAATATCATTACCGACAATCTCAAGTCGGATTCGGGAAAGATATCCTTCGCCGCCGGCGAAGGAGAGCCGGAGGACGTCCTGAAGATGGGTGTGCGCTTCCGCGAGAAACTCGGCTTCATGCCTCAGTATCCCGGAATGTATCCGAATTTCTCGGTCAGCCGTTTCATGTGGTATATGGCGGCGCTTAAGGACGTCGGAAAGGGAATGAAGAGAAGGGAGCGGAAGAAATACGTCGGCGAAAGCATCCGTGAGATTCTGAAAGCCGTCGAGCTTGACGACGTGGCGGGGCGTAAGATAGGCGCTCTTTCGGGCGGAATGAAACAGCGGCTCGCGCTGGCTCAGGCGGTGCTCGGAGACCCGGAAGTGCTCATCCTCGACGAACCGACCGCCGGTCTCGATCCGCGCCAGCGCATAGCGGTACGCAATTATATCTCGAGGATCGCGTTCGACAAGATCGTGTTGATCGCTACGCACGTCGTCGCAGACGTCGAGTTTATAGCCAAGAGAGCGATAATGCTGAGAAAAGGCGTCATAGTCGACGACGCTCCTCCCTCCGAACTTGAACGCAAGATCGACGGTAAGGTCTGGATCGTCCGGTGCCCGGTTGAAAAAATCGCCGAGTCACAGGGTCGGCTGACGGTCATCAGCATCGCGAGAGACGAGAAGACGGGCGACGCCCTGCTGCGCGTACTCTCGGACGAAAAACCCGGAGACGCGTCAGAAGAGGTAAAACCGACGCTTGAGGACTATTATCTTTACGTTTTCGGAGAGCAGGGAAGCGAGGGGTAATTCGGAATTCGGAATTATTGGCAGTTAAGGCAATACCGCACAATTCAACGCACGCGTCTTGACGGCTCTTTTTGCCCCTACAGGCGTCAAAAGGGCCGGCAAGATCAGTGCGTCGAATTGTGCGGTATTGCCTTAAGAAAGTGAGATAAAAAATGCGTATCTACGTTGATTTCGACGATTGCCTGTGCGAGACGGCAAAGGCCTTTTCAAAGCTTGCGCTGGAAATGTTCAACAAGCTGGTTCCTTATGACAGGATTCGCTATTTTGAACTGGACCGGTCTTTTGATCTGAATGCCGAACAGTACGAGCGGTTTATGCTTCGGGGACACGAGCCGGAGGTGCTGCTGTCGCTCGACGCGACGCCGGGAGCGGCAAAAACAATAAACGAATGGATTGCCTGCGGACACGAGGTGTATATCATTACCGGCCGCCCGTCAAGCGTTTACGAGACGTCCCGTATATGGCTGGACGAGCATGGACTTAAGAACGTCAGACTGTACTGCCTCAATAAATACGGAAGGGATCACTTTATCAAAAACAGCGGCAGCACGCTTGAGCTTGAAGACTATTACAGGATGAAGTTTGATTTCGCGGTTGAGGATTCTCCCAAGGCGTTCGGATTTTTCGGGCATCTGCCGGACCTTAAGGTTCTGGTGTTTGACAGACCGTGGAACAGAGAGTGTGCTTTTCCGAACGCAAACTATCAAAGATGCGCCGATTGGGAGAGCATTCGCAGGGTCGTCGCGGGCGAGTGAGCAGAGAGGCGCAAAAAACTCTTTTGAAACTTGCAGAGAAGGAGAGTTCGTGATGAGTCTGAAGCTGATAAAACTCACAAAAGAATATGAGAAACAACTGGGGGAAATGATCGACGAATGGAAAGCGGATCAGGAGCTGAATCATACGAATCGCTCTCCATGGGCGATTTTCAGAAATGATTATCATGATTTCGACTTTTATCTCGAGAACCTCGAAGCGAAAGAAGAAGCGGACGGAAGAGTGCCTGACTCGGTGTTCTTTCTTCTGGATACCGAACGGGACCGGCTTCTCGGAGCGGTCAATATCCGCCATTACCTGAATGAGAAACTGTTCAGGGAAGGCGGACATATAGGGGACGGGATCAGACCGAGCGAACGCAGAAAAGGATACGCCACCGAAATGATCCGGCTGGCCCTGATCGAGTGCCGGAAGCTGGGCATCGCAAAGGTGTTGATGACCTGCGACAGGGATAATATCGCCTCAGCGAAATCCATCGTCAAAAACGGCGGAATTCTTGAGAACGAATTCGTCAATTCGGACGGCGTAATCGAGCAGCGGTACTGGATTTTCCTCGATAATTGAGTTTTTTGCGAGTGGAATAATAAAACAAATCAAGTGGGGAGGGGGACAATAATATGTCTGCAGATACCGTCAGAGAACCCGCGAGGGACCTGAAAGTCATAAACGACGTCGATGTGGTCGTACTCGGAGGAAGCTGCACCGGCGTTTTCGCCGCGGTGCGAGCGGCGCGGCTCGGCGCAAAAGTCGCGATAGTCGAACAGCTCGGCGCCTTCGGCGGGACGGCGACCGCCGGATTCGTATGCATCTGGCACTCGCTTACCGACACGACCTACCGGCGGCAGATCATCTCCGGGCTTACCGAGGAAACGATTGACCGGCTGAAAGCGGTGCCGAACGGACTCCGGTTCCGTCCGCGCAAAGACGACAGGTGGCGCGCGCCGAACTACAGCAATTATATCCTCAACACCGAGGAACTGAAGATCGAACTCGACCGGATGATCCTCGAAGCCGGGGTGACTCCCTATCTGCACACCCGTTATTCGGCGCCCCATTTCGAATACGGGCGGCTGACGGCTGTCATAGTCGAGAACAGGTCGGGGCGCTTTGCGATCCGCGCGAAATACTTTATCGACGCCACCGCCGACGGCTTCCTCGGAGCCGACGCGGGCATGGAGGTTTATTACCACGGAGATTTCCAGCCGGCGACGGCGGGAGCCAAAGTATCCGGCTGGGACCGGCTCAATCATCCCAACGCGCTTCTGCGGACCGACGAAAACCGTTTGAGGATAGGCGGACGCGCCGGATGGGATATCGGAGTCCCGGGCGCTACCGGAACCTCGAACTGGTGCAAAACCCAGTTCGCCGGCGACTGTTCGGATGCCGACGTGCTCACACGCGCCGAGATGGACGGGCGGCGTCAGATACGCGAGATGATGAATATACTTCGCGAATCGGATCCCAACGGAGGCGAACTCTCGCTCGTCGCGCTCTCGGCGATGATCGGAATCCGAGAGACGAGGCAGCTGCGCTGCTCATATCAGATCACCGAAAAAGATATATGCTACGGGCGGCATTTCGACGACGCTATCGGTTATTGCGCCTATCCCGTCGACGTGCATACGCCGCAGAAGCAGACGACCTTCCGCTACCTTGACGGCTGGGAAAAGCACGCGGCTCCCGACGGGAGCGTCGAAGAGGTGAGATGGAGGACCGACGAAGGGCCTTATCCGACCTATTGGGAGATTCCTCTTCGCTCGATAACGCCGCAAAACGTTCCTAATCTTATGATATGCGGGCGGTGCATCGACGCAGACCGGGACGCTTTCGGGGCTTTGCGCGTTATGATCTCGCTCAACCAGACGGGCGAGGCCGCAGGAGTCGCCTGCTACGAGGCGCTGAACTCCGGCAGGGCGGTTCAGGATATCGATTTCCGTTCCTTCCGCGAAAAGATGCGGGAGGGAGGGTCGATAGTGATCTGATGGAAGAAATTATGAATTGGAGACAATAAAAAACGGGATGCGGAATTTGCCACGTGAGAATAAACGTTAATAATTATTGACGTTTATGAAGTGGGGGCAAACGTCGCCCGTCCGCGCGCACATACCGTTTAAGACGGATTCGGAATTGAAAGAGGCTGTAAAAAAAGTCAGCTTTTTACAGCACTATATTTCATCACAATATCAGTTAATTACAGACGACTCATCCACCGCTTCCGCGGTCCCCCAGCTCGGCGAAGCCGAGATGTTCCCTTGCCAGGGAAGGTTTACGGTTTATGAGATTTTGGATAAAGCAGTTATCCAACTGCGTGATGATGATAAAAAAACGATTTATCCGGTAATCAGTAATTGCATAAAAAACGATCACATCTAAAGCATATTGGTAATATCCCGAAATCAATATACATTTACCTTCCCTTCCCCGAAACGGGGAAGGCAAACGTTTATGAGCTTTTGATATCACCGATTTGCTTGGGCGGATACCGTTTTCAGGCGGACGGCCGATAGCCGCCCTTACGGCGTATACCATAATATATATTATGATTTACGTCTCTTTTCACCTTCGGGCTCCGCCCGAAGATTTCACAAAACGCGGAGCGTTTTATTTCACTCGGCCGCAGGCCGAATTTCGCTCGCGCAAAGCGCGAATTTTACTGCCGAGCGCCGCGAGGCGCGAAGGCCTTGGCCGCCCTTACGGCGTATACCATAATATATATTATGATTTACGTCTCTTTTCACCTTCGGGCTCCGCCCGAAGATTTCACAAAACGCGGAGC
>JAGDAM010000062.1 GCA_017959485.1 Clostridia bacterium | reverse complement strand
GGAGCGGCCCCTGCGGGATGGACCGACTCGTCCTTCTTCCCGGGTATAACCAGCCGGTCTACCGCCGGTGTCGACAATCCCAACTTTTGCGCCGCATGGCTTAACTGCGTCTTTCCTTTTACTCTTTACAGCTCCATCAGGAATACCGGAAGGACGAGAAGGGCGGCGGTTTAAGCTTCGGTTTCGACCGCGGTCTGTACCGTGCTGACCTTCTCAAGGAGCGGATGGATCGGTATGGCCGCGGGCGGAATTATACTGCTCCTGTTCGTTTCTTTAAAGTATCTGATTGCGATACCCGGGACAGGCGCCGCCGCGGCGGTCTGCGGGCTGGCTTTCAAAGGCACGGTAGGAAAGCGGCTGACCGGATTTGCTTCCTTATTGGATTCAGCCAATCTCTACCGCGTCAGGGTCTGGCAGGGCGCTTTGCGTGCTGCGAAGTCCTGTCTGTTTACCGGAACGGGGGCCGGAGACATCGCGTTCGGTAATCTTTACGCCCTGTTTGCGTTTCCCGGTACCGCTTCGGCGCCGCACTCGCACAGCATATATCTTCAGCTGCTGATTGCCGACGGACTTCCCGGGCTTCTCCTGTTCATCGCGTTTCTGGCGGTTCTCGTAAGGACTGCGGTCGCCGCTTACGGAAGGCCTTACGATCCCGATGGCACCCGTCTTCTCGGAGCGGCCGCGTTTGCCGCCTGCGCCGCGATGGCGCTGACGGGCGTATTCGACAACGTCTTTTACAATTACAGAACCCTCTTTACCTTCTGGGCGCTGGCCGGAGCCGCGGTTTCCGCGTTTATAAACGCCGGCGGTCAAAAGACTGAAGAACCCTTTTCTGACCTTATTAACTGAGGAAAACAAAATGGAAAACAACACTCGTCCCGAATCCGGACTCGCCGACGGCAGCTCGCGCGAAAAAAAGCGTTCCGAGGGTTCCGCCGTAAAAAAGAAAAGGCGCCGCTTCAATCTTATCGATCTTTGCGTGATCGTAGCGGCGCTCGCCGTCATAGGCGCGGCTCTTTACGTATATCTTCCGGGTCTTATCGACAAAACCGCTTCGAAGTCCGCCGAATACAGGATCGTTCTTGTATTCGATTCGGTCCCGGACGAACTGAAGGAAGCCGTAAAGGATGACGACGTCGCTCTCCTGGCCGACTCCGCCGAACTGGGCAAGGTCGTCTCGGTCAGCGTGAGCGGACAGCCCGCCGGATACCTTCCCGACGGAGCGGGCGGTTCCTCCGCCGTTTACGCCGGCGGTCTTTCGCGAATAACCGTTACCGTTTCGGCAGAGCTGGAGACGGTAAGAACCGGTCTTTATTGCGGCGGAATACGGATCGCGGCCGGCAATACGTATCAGATAAGATTCCCGTCGTTCGGGTCGGACGCCGAATGCGTTTCGATAGTTCCCGCGGAATGACTGCCGTCGCAGGAGAAAGAGCCATGGAAGAAAGAAAAGTTCGCTTCACCGCCGTCGACCTTTCGGTCGTTCTGCTTGTAATCGCGATAGCGGTTCTCGCGGTCATCAGGACCGGAGCCGTCGGGAAAATCCTGTTCCGGGAAGAAGACTGCGACGTCGTGTTCACGGCGTCATCGCTCGCGTCGGGTTTTTCCGATAATATATCAAACGGAGACGAGGTCCGGCTTCCCGACGGGACTCTGATCGGCACCGTCGTCGCGGTCACGTCATCGGCATCCTCGTTTTATCCCGCCGGCAGCGGAGATAAGGTGTCCTATCCCGCGAATTCTTTCGAGGACGTAAAAATCACAGTACGATGCTCGCTTGCCTGGAAGGACGGATACTGGGTATCGTCCGCCGGTACGAGGTTCGTCCCGGGCGAGTCGCATTCGCTCAGCACTCTTCGCGCCGTTTTCGACGCGACGGTCACGTCGGTAATACAAAGTTCGGGTAATTAAAAATGACACCGCACGGTTCTTCTGCTTAGACCGTGCGGTGCAGCCGTTAATAAATTTTGAGGCTGTAAAAAAAGTCCAACTTTTTTTACAGCCCCTCTTATTTGGTCAATCGGTCGAACCAGTCAGGATTTTAACCAGTTCGTTGTCCTTGTCGAGAAGCAGCGTGCGCTTGCCGGTTCCTTTGAGCGACTTTTCGAGAGCGTCAAGTCCCCTGATGTACTCGTAGAATTCGGCTTTCTCCTCCGAATTGTAGGCGTCTTTGAGTATTCTCATATACTCCTGTTCACCTTCCGCAGTGAGGATGGCAGCTTCCTTCTGAGCGTCCGCGAGAAGAAGTTCAATCTGCTTGTCGGTTTCGTTCCTGATTTTCTGAGCGTCGGCGTTACCGTTTGCGACGTATCCGGCGGCGATATTCTGGCGTTCGGATATCATGCGCTCGTAAACGGCGGCCTGGTTGTCTGCGGGAAGACTGAAAGTCTTGATCTGAGCGGTAATGATCTCTATACCGTACTGAGCGATATCGCTTCCGGCCTCGGAGGTTATCACGCTGGTCAGCGTATCGCCTCTCGCCTCGATCACCTCGTCCTGATTCATCGAGGAGATGATATTCTTTATCGCGTTGTAGACAGCGGCTTCGATGCGTTCCTCGGCACGTCCGCGCCCCGCGTTGAGAGTTCTGATAACCGCGGACGGATCGGTGATTCTCCAGAGCACGAAGCTGTCGACAACCATGCTCTTCTTGTCCTTCGTAATGACGTCGGATTCGGGGATGTCGTAGAAGATGATCTCCTTGGAGATGTACTCGACCGACTGGACGAGCGGGATTTTAACGTTAAGTCCGGGCTCGTCTATAATCGCGACGATTTTACCGAACTGTCGGACGACGGCGAAACGGTTGGGCTCAACCGTGTAAAAGACTCCTCCGATCAGAGCCAGCACCGCGATTGCTATCACGGCAAGGGTTATTATAAGTGCTTTGAATTTACGGCTCATCTCATTCACCTGCGCTTACTATCGGTCCGAGGGGGAGCAGCGTCTG
>JAGDAM010000061.1 GCA_017959485.1 Clostridia bacterium | reverse complement strand
TGGCTCCCGGGACCTTCTCGTCCCACAGATGATTGGATATGCCGAAAACGGTGTGCCCGAGTTCCTTCGCGCGGCGGAAATAGTTTTCGAAGGTCGCCTCCGGGTCGTAGCAGCATGAGGAGAGCAAACTGTGTGTGTGAATATCGTGTCTTATCTTCATGATGATACTCTCCTTTTGCAGTATACCGTCAGAGCAGGCATGCGGTGACGCAGTAGCTCCAGTGGTTGTACGAGATATAAGGCGTCCTCGTGCTGTCCTCGGCTCTTCCGTCGACGAACAGCCTCGGCTGCTCCAGCTCTTCTATCTTTTCGGCGTGTCCGTCGGCGTATGCGATGAGTCTGTCAGCCGCCGACTGCAGCCGCGCGCGCAGTCCGCCGAGGCGGATCTCTTCGCTCGCGAATCCGAACGTCTTGTTCTCGAAGTACCACTGGTCGCGGAAGACCAAAAGGAAGAAGTCGAGCCGGGAGATCGTTTCGGGAATATCCTCTTCCGCTATCGCGCGGAGCGCTTCTCTGTCCCCGGCAAGATACTTTGCTCTTATGCGCAGCCCGAGATCGGCTTTGATCGAGAGCAGGTCGCAGAGAGCGGCAAGGGTCCTGTATATGTATCCCCACTTTGCGTCGCCCTTATGTCCCGAAAGAACAGCAGCGTATTTTTTGTACCATTCGGCGACGTCCGGCCCCATGTGTCTGTCGAGAAGGCCCTCGAGCGGGTCGTTGTAAAGCAGGTATTTGCAGGGATCGACCGGATGCGAGATCTCGCCGGGAGCGGTGCCCGGAAGCGCGTTCGGCAGATCGAAGAGGAGAAGATCCTTCCATTTCGCGCAGTAGACTTCGTTTGAACGCCAGTCGAGCCAGTTTTCGTCGGGTTCGTAGCCGAAGTAAAGATATTCGGCGAAATAGAGCAGCACGGGAAGTACCGAGAACTGCGACGCCTCTCCTCCGTTGTCGCCCCAGCCGGTTACGATGATCTTGCGCAGTCCTCTTTCGGCGCAGGAATCGAGCTGCAGTTTGGTCGACGCCAGCGAGAATTTGTTCGACGGGGCGAATCCGTCCCATTTCCAGGCGCCTCCTGCGAAAATGACTTCGTTGTCGAATTTAAGATGCGAATCGACCATGTGGTCGAAAATCTGCCTGTCCAGCGAATAGTAATCCCAGTATACGAGAGCGACGTTGGACGGGACCTTCGACATTATCTCGGGAGATATATCCCCTTCCCTGACGCGGTAGTTGCCGCCGAACGCCATGCGGAAGAACATATCGCTCCACATCATCGGGGAAAATCCCTCCTCGGCGCAGATCTGCGCGACGCGGGAAAGGTGTTCGAGCATGATCTCGGACGCCGGGCGGTATCCGTTCTTTTTCAGGTAATTGCCGAGTCCAAGAGCGTGAGCCTCGTCCATGCCTATGTTGATGCGGCGGGAGGTGAAGCACTCGGCGCAGACTTTAAGCACAGCGCGGATGAAACCGTAGGTGCGCTCGTCTCCGGCAAGGAGAATGTCGGGCGTATCGCTGAAGGAACGCAGACCGGGCCAGCGGATGGCGGTGGCAAGATGCGCAAGCGTCTGGATGCAGGGGATCAGTTCGATACCGAAGGAGGCGGCGTAGGCGTTGATCTCCTTCAGCTCGTCTTTGCCGAATCTTCCGCGCATGTGTCCGAAATACGGATATCCCGGTACCTCGAAGGTGTCCTCGGTGTAAAGCATCATCGAATCGTATCCGAGAGCCGCGAGAGTGCGTATCAGCTTCTTCGCGCCGTTCATATTGAGGACGGCGTTTCTCGACTCGTCCACCATATAGCAGAGCATCTCGGGAGCTTCGATATGTTCCTTATAATCGTGTCCTTCCTGTCCTCCGATATGGTTCAGGCGGGTCAGAAGTCGGAAGATCTCGCATTTTTTTTGATAGGTGACGGTGCATTTCCCGTTTTCCAGTTTTATTCCCCGGAAAGATCCTCTGCGGACGGTGAGCAGGAGTCCCTCGTCCGATATCTTCCATCCGTATTCTTCGCAGAAATCGGTAACGGGAGCGACAAGCTCCTTTTTGAGTTTTGAAAGATTGAGCGATACTGCCATTTCATTTATCTCCTTTGCGGTTCGTTATTGCTTTTCGGATAATTTGCGGAACAGGTCGGCGTATATCGGGTCTCTTCTTATTTTTCTGACGTAGATATAGGGTTTTCTCGCGGCGTCGAATGCCCAGCGGCAGTCGGACGTGACGTAGGGACGCGGTATGATTACCTTCTCGAGGGCTTCGGGCCTGGTTATAGCGGCTACGGCGGTGACGTCCCAGATGACCTTGGACCAGCCGTAGGGATCCTTTGTATAACCTGCCGTGATGTCGCACAGATAGTCGCAGAGGGCGTTTTTGCCGCGCAGATAGTATTCAAGCTCGGGAACGGTGGTGACAAACTGCGAGCAGACTCCGTCGCAGGGTATCTGAAGCAGCGGTATGCCGCTGTCGAAGAGCACCTGGGCTCCGGGAATATCCTGTTTGAGATTGAACTCCTTCGTGTCGGGGCGTTCAAGCGCGTGGCCTCCGAGCCAGACTACACCGGTTTTCTTTACGATATCGGGGCATTTTACAATCGCGGACGCGACGTTTGTTATCGCGCCTACCGCGACGATTATCACCGGCTCCTCCGACGTCATCACGGTATTGACGATATTGTCGCAGGCGTCCGACTGAACGTAATCGGTCACGCAGGTCATAAACCGGTCAGATCCGCGGTAAACCGGAATTTTGGCGGCCGTCTCGGGATCGGTAAGCTCCATTATCCGGAAGATTTCGCGGTAGCTCTTCTCCATCCCGTCGGCGGCAGACGTCGAGCGGCTGTTAAGAAACGGCGCGGCGTTGACGCTGAGCAGCTCGACACGGTCGGGAGAGAGCATTGCGTATGCGAGGGCGAACTGATCGTCCACCTCGTTGAAAGTGTCGGTATCCAGTATGATCTTTTTTCTTTTGCCCGCATCTGAAAGCAGGTCTTTAAACTCATAAACAGTCAAAGCACTTTACCTCTAAACAATAAAAACAACCCCGGGGCGCGGCGCCGTATTGGGGCGCCGCGCACTCGAGGAGCTTTGGTTATCTTATTTCTTTCCGCCGCCTCTGGCGTCGTCTTTGCGGCGGGTCTTAATCATGTCGATCAAATCGGAAAAATCGATTCCGTCCTGTTCCGGCTTGGCAGGAGTTGCGGGGGATCTGGACGGAACCGCCGGTCCGGGATTCGGCTTCGGCGCTTCTCCGCCCTGCGGCTTGGCGGGTTTCGGCTGAGCCGGCTGCTCCGGCTGTGCGGGCTGCTGCGGCGGCTGAACCGGTCTCGGCTGAGAGGGCTGCGGCTTTGCGGGCGTTTTGGAATCTGCGGCCTTTTCCCCGTCTTTATGATCAAATCCGGTCGCGATTATCGTGATCTTCATTTCGTCGTCGAGCTCGGGATCGAAGCAGACACCCCAGATAACGTTCGCGTCGGGGTCGGCTTCCTCGGTGATCATCGTGGAGGCGCGGTCGGCGTCCTCCAGTCCCACGTCGGGCGAAATGGTGATATTGATAAGGATTCCGGTCGCTCCTCTGATAGAGGTCTCGAGAAGCGGGCTGGAGATCGCCGCCTTTGCGGCAAGCTCGGCCTTGTCCTTTCCGGTGGCGGAACCGACGCCCATGTGAGCGTAACCGGCGTTCTGCATGACCGCGGTGACGTCCGCGAAGTCGAGGTTGATGAATCCGTCTCCGTTGATAAGGTCGGATATGCTCTGTACGCCGCGGCGAAGCACGTCGTCGGCGATTTCAAAAGCGTTGTAGAGGGTTATGCGGGTATCCGACACCTGCTTTAACCGTTCGTTCGGAATGATTACGAGCGAGTCGACGTAGGTGCTCAGCTCCTTGATTCCGCGCTCCGCCTGCTCCATTCTGCGGCGTCCCTCGAACAGGAAGGGCTTGGTGACTATTGCGACCGTGAGGATGTCCATCTCGTGGGCGATCCTCGCCACGACGGGGGCGGCTCCGGTTCCGGTGCCTCCGCCCATTCCGGTTGCGATAAAGACCATATCCGCGCCCTGAAGCGCCTTTTTTATATCCTCGGTATTTTCCTCGGCGGCGCGCTGACCTATCTCGGCGTTGGCGCCGGCGCCGTGGCCTTTGGTGATCTTTTCCCCGATAATTATCTGGTTTGCAGCCTGGCAGGAATGGAGGGCCTGCTTGTCTGTGTTGATCGCGATGAACTCAACGCCGTTGATATTCTCGGTGATCATTCTGTTGACGGCGTTGTTTCCGCCTCCTCCGACTCCGACGACCTTGATGCTCACTCCGCTCTCGAATATTCCGTTGTTCAGCTGTGCCATGGTTTCCTCCCGTACGGCGCGCGGACGGTTCCGCGGCCGTTATTCTTTATCAAATAATATAATATAATATTTTCAGCTTTTTTTCAAGTGCTTTTTCGTGCTTTCCCTGAAAAAGAACCGAAAAAAATGTCATCCGCTATTTCCCGCGACGAAGGCGCCGCCCGATATGCTCACGTCGACTGTGGAACCCGGAGCGGCCTTCTCTTCGATCACCCTCGCGGCGGTCTCGATTTTTACCGAAATATCCTTTTTTGATCCGAGCACCACGACGGTTCCGTCGGAAAGACGCAGCGATATGCGGTAGCGGTCCGAGCAGTCGAGAACCGATCCCGTGACGGGAAGTCTGCCGTCAAGCACCGCGCGCAGCGTTTCCGAAAGCGCCGCAAAATCCGTTTCGTCGGAAAACTCGAGATACTGTCCGACGACGCATCTCGAAAGCCGGGCGGGCAGAATCTCGGGAAGATCTTCCGGCGGATCATCCTGCCGCCTTATGACGAGAATGTTTTCTGAGATAATATAATATCCTCCGTCGGATGACCGGATAAACGCGGCCTCGGAGTATTCCGCGACGGTAAAAATGACCGTCCCGGGAAGGTCGATGCCGACGCTGCATTCTTTTATCAGTGGAAGATTCTCTTTTACTTTAGAGGGAATACTCCTTCCGAGCGCGGAAAATACCGAATTTCCCTTCTCCAGACCGGCGGCTTCGAGCAGTTCGTCGGATGTAAACGAGATATCCCCGGAAACCACGGCTTCCGTGATTACCATGCGGTTCGCTACGAGAAAGACAATCGGCGACAGGACGAGCAGCACCGCGACGGATATCAGCAACGCCATAACGAGCCTTCCGGCCTTCCTGACGGAAGCGTCCCTGACGGCGGTCTTCTTTTCCTTTCCCTTTTCCTTTTTCTTTTTCTCTCCGCGATCTTCCTTAATTACCGGGAGATCGCCGGCGTTCCGTTCGAGCCAGACTCCGGCGGACCGGCGCGTCATCCTGTAGGATCTTACGCTGCCGTTCTTCTTTCCGTCAGTGCGGTCTTCCGTGTCTTCTCTCCCGTTCTTTTTCAGTTCGTCCATCAGTCTTTCTTTCTGGCAAGAGCGAACAGCTCGTCGCATATAACCGTCTCGGCGTCGTCGGGTGAGATGCTTCTGACGCTGCTCTCCATCGAAAGGCGCAGCCGGCGGTCGTTCTTTATCTCCTCGATCGCGTTTTCGAGTTTCTCCTCGGTAAGGTCTTTCTCCTCTATCAGCACAGCTCCGCCGCAGTCGGCGATCACGCGCGCGTTGCGGTACTGCTGGTTGTCGGTAACGTTGGGCGACGGGATCAGTATCGAGGCGCGTCCGGCTCTCGAAAGCTCGGCAAGCGTGATGGCGCCCGAACGGCAGATAACGAGATCGGCGGCCGCAAGCTGCAGAGCCATATTCTCGATATATCTCTCGAGTTTTATGTTGCGGTAGGTATCATATCCCGACGCGAGAAATCTTTCCCTGTACTCGCGGTAATAGCCGTCTCCCGTCGCGTGAAGATAGGTCACCTCAGGATGTTTGCATACGTATTCGGCGATCAGTCCGAACGCCGCCTCATTGAGGCGCGCGGCTCCGAGACTCCCTCCGAAAGAAAGAATCATAAAAGTGCCGCGGTCGATTCCGAGCCGGTCCCTGGCCTCCTCGCGTGAAATCTTTCCGATTCCGCTGCGAAGCGGACATCCGACGTGAAGCGTTTTACCCTCGGCTCCCGCGCCGAGTCCTCGCTCTCCCGCCTTGAAGTTGAGAAAAATCCTGTCGGTGTAGGGAACGAGTTTCCGTATGGCGAGTCCGGGAACGGCGTTGGCTTCGTGAAGCGCGGTCGGTATTTTTTTGCGCGACGCGGCGACGATCACCGGCCAGCTGACGTAGCCTCCGGTTCCGAAAACGACGTCGGGCTTAAATTTCTTAACTATCCTCGACGCCTTCAAAGGATAGGTCAGCGCCAGCCAGAGCGCCTTTATATTCCTCGGCGAAAGCGATCTGCGGATTCCGATAACGTTTACGTGATAAAGCGGGTATCCCGCCGCGGGGACGAGTTTGTTTTCGATTCCCCGTGACGTCCCCACAAAAGCGATCTCGGCATCGGGATCGCGCTTTTTTATGCTGTCGGCGACGGCTATCGCCGGGTTCACGTGACCTCCGGTACCTCCGCCGGTAATCAGTATTCTCAAGTCACCGTCCTCCGTCGGTCAGTCTCTGCAGTAGCGCGAACACCCGAGCAGTATGCCGGCGTCGAAAATCTGCATCATCGTGGCGCTTCCTCCGCTTGAAAAGAAAGGAAGCGATATTCCGGTATTGGGTATCACGGCGCAGACCACCGCCACGTTGAGCAGTACGTGAAGCGCCGTCTTGAAGGTTATTCCCGCTATGACGACCGCGCAGAAGCGGTCGGTGCATTTCTGCGCCAGACGCAGCCCCCTCGACATCAAAGCGAAAAAGAGTATAAGTATTATTGCCGTTCCTATGAATCCGAGTTCCTCGCAGATGACCGCGAAAATAAAGTCGTTCTGCGGCTCGGAAACGTATCCGTATTTCAGCCGGGAATTTCCGAGGCCGAGACCGAACCAGCCGCCGGTTCCCATCGCGTAAAGGCCCTCGGTGGTCTGCCAGTCGGCGCCCGAGACGTCGGAGCCGCGGTTGAAAAGAGTGTTTATCCGCTTTTTCGCGTAGGACCAGGTGGTCATCACCCAGTAGAGAACGCCTCCGGCCCCGCCGGCTGCGATAACGAGCATCAGAATGTTTGTTCCGCCGAGAAGCATTGTTACTCCGCCTACCAGAACCGTGATGACGGTGGCCGAGATATGCTTTTCAAGGAGTATGAGCACCGCGAAGATTCCGGTCATAGCCAGCGGAACGATAAATCCGCGCAGGATCGCTCCCTTCCATCTATTGCCCTTTTTCCAGGCGAATCTTTCCGGATCGGTACTCATATATGCAGCAATCGAAAGAATCAGACCAGTCTTGGCGATTTCCGACGGCTGAACCGAAATTCCCGCGACGTTGATCCAGCGGCGCGCGCCTCCGCTCGTGAATCCGATTACAAGGACCAGTCCGAGCAGCAGAAGCGCGACAAGGTAGGTACCCGCGGCAAGCAGTTTGCCTAGCTTCGGCGTCATGACGAAAGCCGCGATGAAAGCGAATACGCTTCCGGCCAGGATATGTATGATGTGCTGTCTCAGAAAATAGGTGCTCTTTCCCTCATAATAGGCGCTTCCGGCGCTGAAAAGCATCACGGTGCCGGTGGCGACCAGCAGGACTACCAGCACGAGGTATATCAGGTCCGGAGGGCGTTTGACCAGAACCTGACCGCCGTCGCCGGTCATCTTCCGAACCAGGAAAGGACAGCCGCCAGAAGGGCGACCGCCGAAAAGACTGCGACGATCTTTATTTCGCTCCAGCCGCACTTTTCAAAATGATGGTGTATCGGAGCCATCTTAAAGAGCCGTTTCCCGTGAGTGATCTTGAAATACCCGACCTGCAGGATTACCGACGCCGCTTCAATCACAAAGACGATGCCCGCGAGCAGCATGATAAGCGGGTTGCCGATGAGGAAAGCCAGACCGGCGACCGTCCCGCCGAGGAAAAGTGAGCCGGTGTCGCCCATCAAGATCCTCGCGGGGTAAAAGTTATATACGAGAAATCCCGAGGTCCCTCCGAACACGGACGCCGAAAGCGCCGCAAGAGGGATATCTCCCGAAACCGCCCCGATGAAAGTGAACAAAAGACCGTAGATACCGCTGACGGAAGACGCAAGACCGTCGATTCCGTCCGTAAGATTCACCGCGTTGACGATACCGACCGTGAGCAGAACGGCAAGCGGGTAGAAAAAGAACCCGAGCTCCGCCGACGTCCCGAAAAAGGGAAAATAGAGACTGGTTTCGAGCAGTCCCGCGGCTCTCATCGCCGCGACGTATCCGGCGGAGATCGCAAACTGAAATAACAGTTTCTGCCAGGGAAGAAGACCCTCGTTCTGCTTTTTTATCAGCTTGGTGTAATCGTCTATGAAACCGACGAGACCGTTAAGGAGCGCCATCGCGAGCGTGATTAGAACTCCCTTCATCCGGGAGAAATCGCGCGTTGCGGCAAAAAAAACCGCGAGGGCGGCCGAAACCGCGGTGATTGCGATAATGAAGGCGAGCCCGCCCATTATAGGCGTCCCCTCCTTGCCCTTGTGCCAGCGCGGCCCGATTTCGGATATCTTCTGTCCTATCTTCTTTGAGCGGAGAAAGGGTATGAGCACTCTCAGGATCACGACGGTCAGCGCGAAGGCGGCCGACGCCCCGCACGCCGCGATAATAACGGCTTTTACAGTATCACTCATTCTGCTTCCTCCCCGCCTCTGTCTTCTCTTCTCCGGAGAATGCGCGTCAGCGCTTCCGAAAAGCGTTCGGCTCTCATTCCCCTGCTCCCCTTTACGGTTATTACGTCTCCCGGCGCCAGCAGAGCTGCTGCTACAGCCGCGGGAGCTACCGGATCCGACGGATCGGGAAATTCGAGAATATGACCGTCAGGCATCAGTTTTTTCGCACCCTCGGCGTATTTAACGGCACCGGCGCCGAAGGTGATGATATAGTCGACGCCGCTCCTTGCGAAGTATTCGCCGACCTCCGCGTGAAGTTCCGGAGAGCGCGGACCCAGTTCGAACATGTCGGCAAGAAACGCGAATCTCCGTCCTCCGGTGTCGCGCGCGACCCTGAGAAGAGTCTCGCAGGATGTCCTCATCGATTCGGGAGACGCGTTGTAGCAGTCGTTTATCAGAGTAACGCCGGCGACCTTTTCGATCTTCTGCCGGAGTCCGACAGTTCTGTAGTTTGCCAGTCCTTCGAGGATTTCGCGATCCGAAAGGCCCGACAGAAAACCGACCGCGGCCGCGGAGACCGCGGCGCGAAGATTATGCCATCCGTAATATCCGATAACGCAGTTTTCCACGATATGCCCGGGACAGACGACCGAGAAACGCTGTTCCCCGGCACCGTCGACGGCGCCGACCGGATAAAAATCCGCCCCGGAGAGTGGATCCTCGGAAAACGTCATCACTCTACCGTCTCCGGCAAGCGCCTCCTCAAGTCCCGCGGAACCCTTTCCGACAAGTATCTTTCCGCCGGCGTCCATACCGTCCGCCACGGATACTTTTTCAGCGATAAGCCGCTCGCGGGATCCGGCGTATTCAAGATGTGACGAACCCACGTTGGTGATGACGGCGATATCCGGCCGCCAGAGCCGTGACATGACCGAAATGTCGCCGAGACGCTCGAGCCCCAGTTCCAGCACCGCGTACCGGGTCCCCCCGGGAATCGAAAGCATAGTCATGGGCATACCGATGACCGAATTGAAATTGCCTTCGCTGCGGAAACTCGGACGTGCCGACAGGACCGAGTAAATCATCTCTTTAGTCGTGGTTTTGCCCACGCTGCCGGTAACGGCTATGCGGGTGATCCCATCGGGGCAAAAATAGGCGCCGGCAAGTCTCTGAAGCGCGCCTACCGTTGAATCGGTGAGAATAAAAGGAATATCCGGCGCGTTTTCGGGACGGTACTCGCCTATGACGCATGCAGCGCCCGCGGCGGCAGCCGCGCCGGCATAAAGATGTCCGTCGGTCCTCTCCCCTTTAATCGCGAGAAAAGCAGAACCCGGGCCCGCTTCGCGCGAATCGGTACAAACCGAAGAAACCCGGATGCCTTCCTGGCCGCCCGGGGTGAGTGTTCCGCGGCAGATCTGCGCGATCCTGCCGCAAGTAAGTGTTTCCCTGCCGAGATTTATCTTCATGCTTAATCTCCGGTGGGGCATCCTTCCCTCCCGCGCCGGCGCCCCGCGTGACGGTTCAGGCGAGGCCCGGTGACGGGATGGCCGGGCGGCGGCGAGCAAAGCCGCCGCCCTGATGTCCGCTCTCTCTTTTTCATTTGGCCTCGAATGCACAAACGGTTAGCCGATAAGCGGATATTGTTCGCAACCCGGGGAAACCGGGTCAAAATAGCACGTTAAAGAATTATCAGTCGTCCGCGACGTTGAGATATCTGAATGTCAGATTAACGATATCTCCTCTGGTCGCGAAGCTTCCGGGAGCGGGGGACTGTTCGTAAACCACGGCGCCCTGGCCGGTTTCGTAGTTCGTAGCCCCGCTGATGTTCACGTTGAGACCGAGACTGATGAGCTGCTGTCTCGCGGTTGCGGCGGGCATTCCGACAAGATCGGGGACGCGAATGTCGTTTTTCGGCTTTTCGTCGCCGAGATAGAGCACGACACGTCCGTCTTTCTTCGACAGGGTGCTTCCCGCCTCGGGGAACTGCGCCGTGACGACGGTCCCGACGCCTACCGTTTCGCAGGTCAGTCCGAGCGCCTCGACGGCGTTCTTCGCTCCGAAAGAAACGCTTCCGACCCAATCCAGAACGGTCACGCTGAGTTTTGCCGCCTCGGCTTCGGTATATACCGGTTCGATCCCGAGTTCCGGAAGGATCTCGGCGAGCGTTGCCGACACGTACGGAGCGGCGATCGTACTCCCGAAAATCACGCCTTTGGTCGGGGTGTCGACCATAAGAATCATTATGATCTCGGGATCGTCAACCGGCGCGAACGCCATACAGGAGCAGATTCTGTCCTCTTCGTTGTCGCCGATCTTTTCGGACGTTCCGGTCTTGGCGGCAACCCGGTATCCGGCGACGTACGCGTTGCGGGAACCGCCGTTGCCGGCGACGCCCTCGGCGAGGATGTTCGCGACTGTTGAAGCGGCGGAAGCGCTTACTGCCTGACGGGTGTCCGTCGGCGTATGACGCCACACCACGTTGCCTTCCGCGTCGGTGATCTTTTCGACTACGTAGGGATTAACCGTGTAACCGCCGTTCGCGATTGCCGCGAGCGAGGAAAGATGTCTTATCGGGCTGATCTTGAAGTTCTGACCGAAGGCGCACATCGAGAGGTTGATCTTTGTAAACTCGTTTCTCGCCCAGAACTGGGTGGCTCCCTCGCCCGGAAGATCTATCCCGGTTTTATCAAGATAACCGAAATCTTTGAAATGATCGTAGAATACCGCGGTCCCGATTGCCTGTCCGGCGTGAATGAACCAGGGGTTGCAGGACTGCTGAAGTCCCTGCGCGAAATTGAGCAGCCCGTGTCCGGTGAGAACCGAGCAGTGAACCAGACGGTCCTCGGTCACGATCTGTCCCGAGCAGTAGAAGGTGTCGGTCAGTTTGACCGAATCGGTCTCGAGCGCGATCGCGGCGGTTACGGGTTTGAAAGTCGAACCGGGGATGTAGCTGTAGCTTACGGCCATGTTCGACCACGAACTGAGCATGAGCGAGTTTCGCAAAAGCTCGTATCCTTCGGTCCCTTCTTCGTAGCCGGAATCGGCAAGCTTCTTTTGAAGAACCGGTCCGAGCGCCGAATAGTTGTTGCAGTCGAAATCCGGATAGGTCGCCATTCCGAGGACGGCGCCGGTTTTGACGTTCATTACGATCCCGCAGGCGCCCTCTTGGGCCTCCGAGTCCTCGTACGCCTTTTTAACCTGTTTGGCAAGCGCCGTCTGAACTCTTCTGTTGATCGTCGTATATAGGTTGTTTCCGTTTTCTGCGGGTATCCTCGTCTCGTATTCATACGGAAGGACCCGTCCGCCGGCGTCGGTAGCGGCGATAAATCTTCCGTCGGTACCGGTCAGCTCTTCATTATAATAATACTCGAGGCCGTAGAGGCCGTATCCGTCGCGACCGGTAAAGCCGAGCAGATGGCTGGCGAAATCGCCGTAGATATAATATCTTTCGCTCGTCCCCTCGAGATAGATGAGACGCTCGAAGCGGTGTTCGGAAACGTATTCGCGGACCTTTCCGGCCAGTTCCGAATCGGCGGATCTCAGCACCGTCTCGTCAAGCCGTCCGGGCTTGCGCGACATTTCGAGTATCTTTTCGGCCGAAACGCCGGTTATCACGGATAGTCCGTCGGCAATCTCTTCGTCTATCGGACGCTCGCAGACGACGCGGCTCTCTTCCCCGTCCGCAATCTTCGCAATTTCTTCCTGAATGGCGGTCGGATCGATGAATATTCTGTATCTGACGGTGTTCGCCGCCAGCAGTTCCCCGTCGGCTGAATAGATCAACCCCCGCTCGGAGGGTATTGTGCCTTCGTAGGTCAGCTGATCCACAACCTTCTGACGGTAGACTTTGAAATCCGTAATCTGAATCTCAAACAGCTTGATTACGAGAAAAACGAATCCCGCGGTCAGCAAAAGCATCGTAATCAGAACCTTGAATCCGAACGCTTTTCCGGGTGATCCGGTCTTTTCCGTACCGGTCCGGGACGGAAAGATGCTCATCAGTCGCCGCTCCGCCTGATTCCGAGCGCGCTGAGCAAAGCCGGGACGGCTCCGCCGCTCTTCTGTTCTTCGATAAGCGTGACCGAATCTTCAGGGGCAATCTTCATTACGGTAAACGCGCTCCGGTCAAGCGGTATCATGCCGTAGACGTCGCGCGCGAGCCGTTCAAGCATAAACCGGTCGTTCTTCGATTCAAGCTCGGTCTGCAGCAGCGCCGCGGTCTTTTCCTTTTCCGCGAGGTCGGCCTCAAGTTCGCGCACGACAGTCGCCTCGTCGTGGATGAGAACGCTCATCATTATAGGCATCACGAGAACGATCGCGAAAACAAGCACGAGCGAAAGAGCCGCGACAACCCCGGAAAACTGTCTTCCGGTGATTCCGGACTTGACGAGCCGGGCTTCTCCCAGCAGTTCCCTGAGCGAGAGAGCAAGCTTTTCGGTCAGCGAACCGCGCCCGATCTTGCTTACGGTCGTCTCGGTCTCGCCGCGGGGCGTAATGACCGTTTCGCGGCGTCCGATCATCCTTCCGGTCTCGCACACGGTATAGGGATACGCGGGACGCACGGCGGTTACGGTTTCGGACTCGGATCTCTCGGCTGAAATCGCGAAGAGAGCCCTTCCCGCGGGATTGCTTTTCCCGGAGATTCTGCGCCCGTCGCTGATAAGGCGTCCGAGGTCGTCTCTCGTCATATAGCGGTATCCTTCAAAATCAAGGCCGGTGCGGTATCTGTCGCGCCTGTCGGCGGCCATCATGTCGGCGTAGAGATAAGCGCGCGGATATTCGAGACGTGACGCGGTCACCGAGCGGTCGAGAGCCGCCGCCTCCGACACCGCCGCGCCTACGATTCCTCTTCTTTGGAAAGTAACTTCGAAAACGCCGTGCGCTTCTTCATAAGAGCGGCAGACAGTTCCGGCGTCCGCGACAGCGATATTGCTCTGCATGGCGTTTCTCCTTTACGTAAGTTTTTCGATAATTCTGAGTTTCGCGCTGTGAGAGCGCGGATTGTTTTTTATTTCATCCGGGCCCGGAAGGACCGGTTTCCCGGAAACGAGTCTTACCGACGGTTTTCTTCCGCAGACGCAGACCGGAAAGTCTCTCGGACATACGCACCCCTTCGCGAGTCCCGCGAAGCATTCCTTGACCGCCCGGTCCTCTACCGAGTGGAAGGTGATCACGCACCCCCTTCCCCCCGGGGCAAGCAGCCCGACCGCTCTTTCAAGCGCCGGCTTCAGTATGTCTATTTCGTGATTGACTTCTATTCTTATCGCCTGGAAGGTCTTCATCGCGGGATGATGCTTCCGGTTTCTCCCTCCGTCGGGGATCGACGACTCGATTATCTTAACAAGTTCAAGCGTCGTGGCAATCGGGGCTTTCTTCCGCGCCTCTGCGATTCCGCGGGCGATCCTTCCGGCGTGCTGCTCCTCGCCCCAGTCGCGCAGGATCCTGCGCAGACCCTCCTCGGGGTAGCCGTTAACTACGTCGTAGGCGCCAAAACCGGCGTCGCTGTCCATCTTCATCGACAGAGGAGCGTCCTTCAGATATGAAAAGCCGCGTTCCGCCGAGTCGAGCTGGCGGGAGGAGACGCCGAGATCGAGCAGAAATCCATCCGCCCTCTCAATCCCGAGGCCGGACAGCACTCTGTCAAGATGAAGAAAATTCTCTTTTACGACGGTCGCGATGCTTCCGAACGGTGCCAGGCGCGCTTTCGCCGCCGCAACCGCCTCCGCGTCCTGATCGACGGCGATAAGACGCCCGCCGTCCAGCTTTTCGCAGATAGCGGCGGAATGTCCTCCGCCTCCTGCCGTCCCGTCGATATATATTCCCCGGGGATTGATATTCAACCCTTCGATAACTTCGTTCAGAAGAACCGGTATATGGACGAATTCCCGGTTTTCCTTCCCCGCCTCCTCAGAAGACATCCGCTTCGTCGGCGTATTCGGCTAGTATGTTGCCGAAGTCGGAGACGCTGACCGGGCGGTAATTGTCCGCCGACCAGATTGCGGCGTCCCTACCGCATCCGACTATCACGACCTGTCCGGTGAGTCCGGCGTGGTCGACGAGACCCTGCCCCAGCGTCACTCTTCCCTGACTGTCGGGGGAGAGCGTATCTCCCCTCGAGTTGAGGAATGAAAGCATCAGTTCGCGTTTTGCGGCCGGAAGGGCGCTGATCTTTTCACAGATCGCCTCCCACTGTTCTACCGAGACCACGCGGAGCGAGGGGGTACGGAAGTTAGGAAAAATCACGAGCGGATCGCCGAGCGCCTCGCGGTGTTTCGCGGGAATGAAGAGACGGTGCTTCTGGTCTATCGTATACCGGTATTCGCCCATTACGGGAATGATCCCTGCCATAAGTACCGCCTCCTTTGTCGAATTTCACCCGTAACGCGACGGGTACGGATTGAAAGGCGATTTTCGGGCTTAAAGCTGTGGGACATTCACCCCAAGTTCAACTAATTCAACCTCTTTTCACCTTTCTGCATAATTATAATACATTTTTGTCAAAAAGGCAAGGGATAATTAGAAAAATTTTTCTGTTTTTTAACTATTTTTTATAAAAAAAACGGAGGGGGAACCTCCGGAAAAAAACGATACGGTATTATGGCTCGGCCGACCGACATGAACGCCGCCGGTAAAGCAATCATCCGGGCGGGATGTCCCCGCCCGGATGATTGCACGTAAAACGCGGTATTGCTAAAACCCTTGTCGCGTCAGTTGGTGTAGTTGTCGAAATAGCCCTGAATCCAGACAATCGGAGTTCCCTTGTCTCCGCTGCCCGAAGTCAGGTCGCAGAGCGAGCCGATCAGGTCGGTCAGTCTGCGGGGCGTCGTGCCCTCGGACACCATCTTTCCGACGAGGTCCGCGTCCTTCTTGCGGATTCGCTCTGAAATTGCCTCCTTCAGCGCGTCTCCGGAAAGTCCGGCGAAATCGTTGTCGGCGAGATACTTGAGCTTGAGCTCGTTCGGCTGTCCGATAAGCCCCTCGGTGTGCGCCGGGGACACCACCGGGTCGGCGAGCTCCCAGATCTTCCCTACGGGATCCTTGAAGGCGCCGTCGCCGTAGATCATAACTTCTATTCTCTTTCCGGTGGCTTCGTAGAGGCGGGCGGCAATGTCGGCGACGACCGGCTCGCAGTCGCGCGGGAAGAGTTTGACAGAGGTCTCGGTCGCCTTGTTCGATCCGAGAAGTCCGTAATCGGCGTTATAACCGCTTCCGTTGACGGAACAGGTGAGAATATCGTCGAGTCCGATAACCTTTTCGGCTCCGGCGGCGGCAAGCAGTCTCTTCGTGCGGGCTCTCGTGTGAATATCGCAGGCGATGACGTTCTTTTCAAATTTCAGAATCGCTCTCGGATCGTTCGCGAGGATTATCTCGCATTCGCAGCCGCATTCCTCGACCGTCTCACGGTAGAATTCGACGTAGTCGACGCCGGTGAATCTGTGCTTCTGAAAGCCGAAGAGTTCGCGGTATCTTTTTTCGGTGAGGATGTCGGTGTAGGGATCGACTCCCGCTTCGTCGACCTGATCGATCGAGATAAGATGATTGCCTACCTCGTCCGAGGGATAGC
The DNA here is from genome assembly GCA_017959485.1 of Clostridia bacterium. Next base: position 353 of record JAGDAM010000061.1, on the reverse strand, counting down.
TGAGCATTACGGTCAGTTTCTTAAGACCGGCGGCGATGCCCTTGAGGCAGACCGAAAAACGGTTGCGGGAAAGAATCGGGAAGATTATCGCGGCGTGTCCGTCCGGGAACTTCGCGCGTATATCGGCGGCGATCTGGTCGACCGTCGCGTAGTTGCCCTGGGCGCGTCCGACGACCGCCTCGGTAACGGCGACCACGTCGCGGTCCCGCATCGGGACCTTCTCCGACTCGGAAGCGGCGAGCACGCAGTCGGCGACTATCTTCGCGATGTCGTCGCCCTGCCTGATTATGGGGGCTCTGACTCCCCTGGAAACGGTTCCTACCATTCTTTGCATGACTGAAACGTCCTCTCTA
>JAGDAM010000005.1 GCA_017959485.1 Clostridia bacterium | reverse complement strand
CAGAAAAGGGAAGCGTCGGATTTACAGGCGACGCCGAGGGAGCCGCGCGCTTCTGGGAAGAGGTCGCGCTGAAGCTCCCCCGAAGGACCGATACATGATATCAAACGAAGAATTAATAAATCTTGAGCGCGAGGCGGAAGCCGCTCTGAGGCCGGTATTCGAGAGGATCGACCGGGTTTCCTCCGCGAACACCGCGCGCGTGCTCGACGCCTTCAGAGCCGAGCGCGTGAGCGACGCCTGTTTCGCCGGAACCACGGGATACGGATACGACGACCGGGGCAGAGAAGTGCTCGACGCGGTCTGGAGCAGGGTCTTCGGGACCGAAGCGTCGCTCGTCCGTCAGAATTTCGTAAACGGAACCCACGCGATATCGACAGCGCTTTTCGGCCTTCTGCGGCCGGGAGACACCCTGCTTTCGGTGACCGGCAAACCATACGACACTCTCGACGGAGTGATCGGAATCGGGAAGAGCGAAGGCAACGGCAGTCTTGCCGATTTCGGCGTAAAATACTCCGAAATAGGGATGGCCGGAGCCCCGGCGGAAGGACGTCTCGACCTTGCGGCAATACGCGAGCGTCTTCTGTCGGATAATTCGGTAAAAGTAGTTTTCATCCAGCGCTCAAAGGGGTATCTGAACCGCAGGACGCTGACGCCCGATGAAATATCGGAAGCGTATTCGCTTGTGCATTCGGCGCGCGGCGACGTTTATCTCGTAACCGACAACTGCTACGGCGAATTCACCTGCGAGTCGGAGCCGCGCTCCGACCTGCTCTGCGGGTCTCTCATCAAGAACCCGGGCGGAGGCATCGCTCTGACCGGCGGATATCTCACCGGAACGCCCCGCGCGGTCGAACTGGCTTCCTACCGGCTGACGACTGTCGGCACCGGAGCCGAAGTCGGAACGACGCTGGGACAGAGCAGGAATATGTTCACCGGACTCTTTTTCGCCCCGCACACCACGGCTCAGGCGCTGAAAACGGCTCATTTCGCGGCATACGTCTTTGAACGGCTGGGATACGACGTCTTTCCGGCCTGGGACGAGCCGCGGGCGGATATCATACAGACGGTGATAACCCATTCGGCGTCGGCTCTGCGCGGCTTTTGCGCCGGAATACAGAGCGGCTCGCCGGTCGATTCCTTCGTCGAGCCGGAGCCCTGGCCGATGCCGGGCTACTCGGATGAGGTAATAATGGCCGCCGGCTGTTTCGTTCAGGGCGCCTCGTCCGAACTTTCCTGCGACGGGCCGCTGCGCGAGCCCTATACCGCCTTCCTTCAGGGCGGACTTACCTACGAAAGCGGAAAATACGGCGTGCTCCGTGCGGCTGCGAGAACAGGCAGACGCAAATGAGCGGCACGCGAAAGGCATAATCATCATGAAAAAAATCAGATCTATTCTCCCCGTCATCCTCACGCTCGCTGCGCTCGCGCTCGTCTTTACCTCCTGCGCGGATTCGGACGTGCCCGACGGAATGATCCGCGCCTCGGTCGAGGCCGACTCCTTCGATTTCTTCGTGCCGAAGGGCTGGACGGTCAACACCGGAACCGGAACCGCCTCGGCATACTATTCATCATCCGACCGCTCCAACGTCAGCTTCGTCGCGATGGTCGTCGACGCGGACATGTCGGATTTTGACGAGTATATCGAAAAGGCGGATCAGTCGTTCAGCTCGGTCCTGCCCGGATACACCGGTATTTCCGAACGTCAGGAAACGACTATGTGCGGCTCTCCCGCCGTCAGTTTCGAGTATTCGGCGACGGTCGACGGAGTTGAATGGCGCTTTATGCAGACGGTAACCGCCAGAGGACACAGTTTTTACATCCTTACCTACACGGCCGAGGCGGACAAGTATGAAAGCCACCTCGATTCTGTACAGCAGATAGTCGAAAACGTAAGATTCAAATGATCGGCGGCGCGCCGAGAAAAAAGGAATGAAAACCGTATATCTTGACAACAGCGCCACGACCCCTCTCTGCGCCGAGGCCGAACGCGCGATAACCGGCGCGTTCTCCCTGTTCGCAAACCCTTCGTCGCTTCATTCGGCCGGCATTGAAGCCGCGTCGCTGCTTGATTCCTCGCGCGGGAGTCTGATCGCGTCGTCCGGGCTCGGGCACGGATATACAGCCGTGTTTTGCGGCTCGGGCAGCGAGGCGAACAATCTCGCAATCGCCGGGGTCTGCCGTTGCGACAGACATTTCGCTTCTAAAAGGATAATAATATCCGATTCGGAGCATCCGTCGGTGTACGCGACCGCGCTTTCGCTCGCCGAACGCGGATTTGAGACGGTTCCCGTCCCGACTCGGGGCGGCGCGCTCGATCTTGACGCGCTTGAGCGCGAACTGAAAAAAGGCGCGGCTCTCGTAAGTATAATGTCGGTCAACAACGAGACCGGCGCGGAGTACGATATCGCGTCGGCGCTCGCTCTCTGCCGGAAAATCTGTCCCGACGCCCTCTTTCATACAGACGCCGTCCAGGGATTTACGAGAATTCCTCTCTGCGGCGGATGCGACGCAATCTCGGTCAGCGCGCACAAGATAGGCGGTCCGAAGGGCTGCGGCGCCCTCTTCGTTTCGGAGAAAACGCTGAGGCGCAGGGCTGTGAGCCCGGTAATCTTCGGCGGAGGTCAGGAGTTCGGACTGCGCTCGGGCACCGAAAACACACCTTATATCGCGGGATTCGCGGCCGCCGCGCGCCGCTGGTCGGAAAACCGCGGGGAATTCTCCGCGCGCCTCGACCGGCTTTATTCTCTCACCGCCGACGCCGCGGAAGTCGCCGGCTGCCGTGTCAACCGCCCGGCCCGCGCCGTTTCGCATATAGTCAGCGTAACCCTCCCGGGTATCAAGAGCCAGGTGATGCTCTCCTTCCTTTCATCGAAAGGGATATTCGTCTCGAGCGGTTCGGCCTGCTCGTCGAAGGACAAAAAACTCAGCCGCGCGCTGACCGCTTTCGGCCTGTGCGACCGCGACGCCGACTGCACCGTCCGCGTGAGTATCTCCCCCGACAACACGCCGGAGGATATCGCCGCTTTCGGCTCGGCGCTCGCCGAAGGATGCGGACGCCTCGTAAGAATCAGATAATTGTAATAATAACGCGCATCCGCCATTTGCCGGGCGCGCTCAACCGGAGAAAACAATGCCAGATATCAGTAAAATCACGAACGTCGCCGACCGCATCCGCTCGAACGTGGGACGGGTCATAGTCGGCAAGGAAGCTACCGTCGACCGCATGATAGTATCGCTGCTCGCCGGCGGGCACATGCTCCTCGAAGACGTTCCGGGAACCGGGAAGACGATGCTTATCAAATCGCTCGCCGCCTCGGTCGGGTGCGGATTCTGCCGCATCCAGTTCACGCCCGACCTGCTTCCGTCCGACATCACCGGTATTAACTTTTTCAACATCAAAAAGAGCGAGTTTGAATTCGTCCCGGGACCGGTTTTCACAAACATACTCCTCGCCGACGAGATCAACCGCGCGACTCCCAAGACACAGTCGGGCCTGCTCGAGTGCATGGAGGAGTTCCAGGCGACGGTCGACGGCAAAACCTACCCCATTGAGCCGCCGTTTATGGTCGTCGCGACCCAGAACCCGGTCGAAACGCTGGGCACCTTCCCGCTGCCCGAGGCGCAGCTCGACCGCTTCCTGATGAATGACAGCATGAATTATCCCTCGCACGCCGAGAGCGTCGAGATACTCGCGAGATTCGACAAGTCGAGCCCGCTCGACACGCTCGAACCTGTCGTCTCGCGCGAGGAGCTTGTCGAGGCGATAAAGACGCTCCCCTCGGTTTACGTCTGCAGGGAGCTTATGGGATATATTTCCGAGATTTGCGAGGCGACGAGAAAATACCCGCGCGTGACTCTCGGAGTCAGCCCCCGAGGCGCCATTGCGCTGATGAAGGCCGCAAAGGGCTTCGCCGCCCTGGAGGGACGCGGCTACGTGCTCCCCGACGACGTTAAGAAGGCGGCTCATCCGGTGCTCGACCACAGGATCATGCTCGAGTCGGTAATGCGCATCAAGGCCGACGCCGCCTTTTCCGTCATCGAAGACGTTCTGTCGGCTGCAAGAGTTCCGACCGAGGCGGTCTTCGCGGAGGCGACGTGAAACTCATTGATTCGGTCAAGAACGCAATAGAACGTGCGATCGAACTTCTGTTTACCTTCCTTCTGTCTCCCGCGGCTCCGATCGTGCTGGGAATCGTTCTCTTCATCCTTCTCGCCGTCGCTCTGGTGAAGCTTTACCGGCGGGGAAGAGACGCTCATCTCGGACAGGTCAGCTTTGAGAGGCAGTTTTCCGAGGAGGGAGTTTACGCGGGCGAGGAGGTAGAGCTTATCGAGACGGTCACCAACCGCGGATTCTTCCCGATGATCGGGCTGACCGTCGACGCCTATCTTTACAACGAGCTCCGCATATCCGGATTCGACCCTCCGAAAAAAGACGGAATGCAGCTTATGACCGAGCGCTTCACACTCTGGCCATATATGAGGATCAGGCGCCGGCACCGTGTCAGATGTCTGCGCCGCGGCTCCTACCGGGTAGAGAGCGTTGCCGCGCGCACCCGCCTCGGAGAGTATTATTTCGACAGTCCTGCGCAGATTCGCGTCTATCCGCTGCCGGTCCCGGTCTCCGCGGCCGCCGACGCCGCAGGGCGGATGCAGGGCGACGAGAAGAGCCGTATCAAGCTTTATCCCGACCCCTTCACCAACGCCGGAGTACGCGACTACCGCTTCGGCGACAGTATGTCGTCGGTCAACTTCAAGGCGAGCGCCAGGACGTGGTTTGCGGGTAATGTGAGCGGTTCGCCGCTCAAGGTCAACGCGCGCGACTATTGCGCCAACCGTCGCCTTGCCGTGTTTATGGATTTTCATCTCGAACGCGACAGCGGCATCGACGGGAAAAAATACGGCGCTAGGATCGAGGTCGGTCTCTCCTACGCCGCCGCGCTGATAAGAGAGGCGATAGAACTCGGATTTGAGGCCGGATTTTTCTGCAACTGCAAACAGTCGGACGGATCGAT
>JAGDAM010000060.1 GCA_017959485.1 Clostridia bacterium | reverse complement strand
TCCGCCTTACCTGGGCGGGCGCCGCGGCCTCTGCCGCCCTCTTCGTCGGATGGCTTATCGCCGAAAAGCTGACTTTGTCGGCGGTCACGGGAGAGGACGCGCGGCTTGACGCCGTGTTGCGGACCTCCGCCTCTCTGAGCGCGGCGGGACGCCTCTGCGCGGCGCTGACGGCAGTCTGCTCCGCCGTGAAGCTGCTTGGCTTCTACGATCTCACGAAATACCTGAGCTACGCGCTGATAGCCGTTTTCGGATATTCCGCCTTCTTTATTCTGGTTTCGCTTACCGTCAGAACGGTCAGGCGCGAGATTGCGGAGGAGCCCGACCTTTCGATTCCGCTTCCCTTCTCGCGCAAGCGCGATTTCAGGATCACCGGGTATCTTGAGAAGAACACCGGAATCACGATGCACAGTCTCTGGAGCATGAAGTTCATCTGGCGGCTGCTTCCCTACACCGTGCTTTTCATAGCGCTGACCGTCTGGCTTTCCACCTCTCTGACGACTGTCGACTCAGGATACGAGGCGGCGGTGTTCAGATGCGGACGGCTGCTCGACGGTACGCTCCGCCCCGGACTGCACGTTACGCTTCCCTTCCCGTTCGACCGGGTGGAAAAATACGACACCTCGGGACTCAACCGTCTGACGGTTGGATACGTCTCGTCGGCCAACGGCGACAATCTCTGGACCGAGTCTCACGGAGGCGAAGAGTTTCAGCTGCTTCTCGGGGGAGGAAACGAACTGGTCTCGGTCAACCTGAGGATCGAGTACCGCATATCAGACCTGCACGAATATCTTACGGCGTCGTCCGACCCGCGCCGTCTGCTTGAGGCGGCGGCCTACAATCTGATAACCGACAGGGTGATCCGCTCCGACCTCGAAACGCTGATGGCGGTCGACCGCGGAGACTTCGCCGACTCGCTCGGACGGGAGCTTTCCGAACGGATTTCTTCGGTCCCTGACGGTTCCGGAGGGACCTCGGGTATAGGGCTTACGGTCGTGTCGGTCGTGCTCGAGAGCATTCATCCTCCCATGAGCGTCGCGTCCAGCTACCAGGAACTGATCAGCGCGAACATCAAGGCGGAAAAGCTTCGGCTTGAAGCCGAGGCCTACGCTGCGACCGCAGTCGCCGAAGCCGAAACGGCGCGCGATTCGGCAATTCTCTCCTCCGAAGCGGAGCGGTCGTCGTCGGTCGCCGCGGCCCGGGCGGGAGTCGCCGAATTCATGGCCGGAGTCGAAGCAGACTCCGCCTACGGCGAAACCTACCGTTATGAGAAATATCTCGCTGCTCTGACCGCGGCTTACGGGAACTCCCGCCTGATAATTCTGGGAGAAGGCGTGGACCGGAAGGATATCTGGATCGGAAATCCTTCGCAGCTTACCAACTGATCGAGACAAGAGGTAAAGACAATGAGTGAACAGCAAATCTCAGCCGAAAAGAAATCCCGGTCCGCATCCGTCGGAGGACGCGTCCTGCGCATATTCATAGCTTCCGCCGTAATACTGCTTCTCTTCTGGTTCGGATTCACCTTCAGAGTCCGCGAAGGAGAATGCGCCCTGCTTCTCCGCTTCGGAGCGCCGAGGCGCGAGATTACCGAGGCAGGTCTGAATCTGCGGCTTCCCTGGCCCTTTGAAAGCGTCATCACCTACGACGCGAGACTGCGATACATCGAATCAAATTATCTCGAGACCACCACGCGCGACAAGCGCAACGTAATAATCAAGTCGTACGTCGTCTGGAAGATCGAGGACCCGACCCTCTTCCACAATTCGGTAGGCAGTTCGGGAAACGTCGACTCCTATATCCAGGACCAGATCTTCAGCGCCGCCAACAGCGTGATGGGCACCTACGACCTGGCCAACCTCGTATCGCTTGAGAGCGAACAGATAAAAATCTCCGAGATTCAGGACGTAATCGAAAAGACGGTCGCCGACAAGTGCCGTACGGGTTTCGGCGTCTCGGTCAGCGAATTCGGAATACTCCGGCTTTCGCTTCCGAACATAAACCTTGAAAGCGTCTTCGCACAGATGAAGGCGGAGCGTCAGAAGGATATAGACACCATAATCGCCAACGCGACGCGCGACGCCGAAAAGATCAAGTCGCAGGCCGACGCCGACGCCGCGGGAATACGTGCCGACGGAACGACGAGAGCCGCCGAAATCCGCGCCGAGGCGGAAAAAGAGGTCGCGGCAGTCTACGCCGCCGCAGAAGAGGCGAATCTCGAACTCTACCGCTTCCTGCGCGAGCTCGACACCGTTTCGGCGTCGGTCGGATCGGGCACCGTCCTGATAGTCGACACCGACACCTATCCCTTCAGCGTCCTGAAAGGATATTCATCCATGCTCTCGAACGACGGCGACGCGGAAGACAACACGGTAAGGAGCGACCTTCAGTACATACTCGCCTCGCTTACCGACGAAGAGCGCACCGCCCTCTCGGAGGCGCTGATCGCCCTTATCGCCGCATCCGGATCCGAAACCTCTTCCGGCAGTTGAAAGCCAATGAAAAAGAAAGAAAAAAACGTATTCGGAGAAATACTGACCTCGCTCACGCGGACCTTTGCCGTGCTTGTGGCCGCGGTCACGCTCTTCATACTGCTTTCGGGCCTCCGGATAGTCAAAAGCGGAGAGGTCGCACTGATCTACCGCTTCGGAAAGCTCGCCGGCAGCACCTATGAAGAGCAGGTACACGAGCCCGGACTTCTCTTCGCGTTTCCCTATATAATCGACGAGGTGGTAATAATACCGACCTCCAGCGTGCGGGTGCTCGAGGTCACGACTCATTACACAGCCGGTCAGATGTCGGGATACACGCGCAACGGTTACGTGATCTCGGGGGACAGGAACGTAATACTGATCTCCGCGGTCGTACAGTACGTCGTGTCCGACCCGGTATCCTACTCGCGCAACGTCGGGGACGAAAAGTCGCTGATCAGCGCGACGGTCAGCGGGCAGATGGTAAACGTCGCCGCCGGAATGAGTTCCGACGCTCTTCTGACGACAGGCAAGCTCGAGTTCGCGGAAAACGTCAAAAAGGGAGCCGGAGCGATCCTTTCGGATATGAATACCGGGCTCTCGCTCGTGTCGGTCGAACTGACGAGCGTGACCATGCCCCAGGAAGTGAAGGACGTCTACGACTCGGTCAACTCGGCGAAAGTTTACGCCGAAACGCTGAAGGAACAGGCGGCGCAGTACCGCGAAACGGTCATCCCCGCCGCTGAGGCGGAGGCCCAGTCTATGATATCCTCCGCCGACGCCTACAGAACGACGAAGGTTGCGGAGGCAAACAGCTATCTTGCCGAATTCCGCGGCGTTCTCGAAGAGTATTCGAGAGGAAGCGAATCGGTCAGGATCCGGCTTTACAATCAGAAAATCGGAGAGATTATTTCAAAGATCGGCAGTATCCGTTTTGTCGACGGAGGCGGCAGCAAGATCGTCATCGGGGGAAACTGATTTGGAAAACATAGACAATATGGCGAAAAACACCCTCGAGCGGCTTGCCCGGGACAATCTTTCATCACGCAACAAGCGTCGCCTCGCGACGGATATCGTAACCGGCGTCGCAGGCCTCTCGATGCTCGGAGCCGGACTTATCTGCGAATATCTTCTGAAAAACGCGCAAATTGCCAATCTTTTATACACAGTCGGATTCCTCTTCGGCGCGGTCCCGATACTGATCAGCGCGCTTGCGGGCATTTTCACACGCAATCTTACCAACGCCATGGAGATTCTCGTGGCGATAGCCGTCAGCGCCTGCTTCTTCACCGGACAGTTCAAGCTGTCGATTCTGATCCCGGTGATCCTCAACGTGTCGCATATACTCGAGGAAAGAAGCATTATGGGAGGCAGAGAGGCGATTGAGGCGCTGAAAAAAATGCGCCAGGACAGGGCAACGCTCATCAGTGAAGACGGTACCGGCTCCGAGACCGAAGTCCCGGCAACCGATCTTCGAATCGGAGACGTCATCCTTGTCAGACCCGGAGCGGGAATTCCCATCGACGGAACCGTGATCTCGGGATCGTCAAATATCGACCAGAAATCGCTCACCGGCGAACCCGAGCCCGCCGCCGTCTCCGAGGGATCTTCCGTCTACGCGGGAACGGTTAATCTTGACGGCAGTCTTACCGTCAGAGTCTCAAAGGAATACCGGGACACCTCTTTTTCAAACGTTATCGACCTGCTCGAAAAATCCGAAAACATGTCGATACCCGAGTCGCGCCTCGTAGACCGCTTTATGGCGTACTACATCCCGCTCGTTCTCGCGATCGCCGCGGCGATGGCGCTTATCAGCCGCGACTTCTCGCGGGCCATCGCAGTCCTTGTCGTATCCTGTCCCTGCGGGCAGATGCTCGTCGTTTCGGCTCCGATGGTCGCGGCGCTCTCGGCGGCGACCGGGCGGGGAATTCTGATCAAAAACTCGAAATTCATAGAAGACATATCCGACGGCGACACGGTGGTGTTCGACAAGACCGGAACCCTGACGGTCGGTGAGATGTCGCTGACCGGGATTCTTCCCGCGGAAGGAGTCGAAGAAAGCGAACTGCTCCGCGCGGCTCTTTCGCTCTCGCTCTCCTCCTCCCACCCGGTATCCAAGGCGGTGGTCGAATTTGTCACGGCTTCGGGAGAAATCGCTCCCTTCCCCTGCGAGATATCCGAGTCTCCCGGTCGCGGTATTTCCGCAAAGGGGCCGGACGGCGAGACCGTAAGATTCGGAAGAAGCGAATGGATTGAAGCCGAGACCGGGATCAGCATACCCGAGGAAATTAAAAAAGCCGCCGTCGGATCGGTCAGCGCTGTGGCGTCCGGCAAACGTCTGCTCGGCGTCTGCGTCTTTTCCGACCGGCCGCGCGAAGGCGCGGCTGAAGCGGTTTCCGAACTGCTCGGGCTTGGCATCCGGCGCACGGTTATGCTCACCGGCGACCGTGAAGCCCCCGCGGAGCGCGTCAGAGAGGCGACCGGGGTCGGCGAGGTATACTGGGGCCTGCTTCCCGAAGACAAGCTGGAGAAGCTCCGGAAGCTGAAGGAGGACGGATGCGTCATTGCGGTCGGAGACGGAATCAACGACTCGCTCGCGCTTCGCGAGGCCGACGTGGGAATCGCGATGGGAGCCATGGGCTCGGATCTTGCCATCCAGTCGGCGGACATCGCGCTGATGAACAACAACCTCTCCTTAATCCCCTTTACCCTCCGGCTCGCGTCTAAAACGCGCAGGATCATCTACCAGAATCTCGCGCTCTCCTTCTCTGTCAGCGCGGTTATGATAGCCCTGTCCGCCTTCGGCGTGATCAGCCCGCTGCTCGGCGCATTTCTGCACAACATCGGCGCATTCTCGGTGCTGATCAACAGCTCGAGGATCATAGGGAAAGAAAAAAACTCCTGACCAGGTGAAATAATTGTGGCTCTGCTAAAAGGCAAACCGGTCTTTTAGCAGAGCCGTTTTTTTGCGTTACAGGTCGGAAACAATTTCGAAAAAGCATATTGGTGATGTCCCAAAAACTATTACACGTTTACCTTCCAAATACAACTGTCTATAAAGCAACGATTAGCATTGGCTTCTTTCAATAATTGCTTGGTCACCAAAGGCGGAGCATCGCAGTCTATCAAAACTGCCGTGTCATTCTTATTCCATATTTGTAACAGGCGCTCTGCAAACTCAATTGAGTTTCTTCCAATTAATCCTATTCGCATAACTCTTAGAAAAGATGACCATAATCTGTAACAAGTATTTCTGTTGATCACTCAAGATAATTTCTAAGCATTTCGCTGATTCTTGACACGTCGTCGGGCGACGCTTTTTCCTTTTCGCCGTACAGTTCGGCTGTAAAAAGATTTGTGAGACTGTCAAAATCCTCAATGTCTGTTCGGCTTTTTACAATACTCACCATTTCAAGCGGCGTCAGCGTCCGTCCGACTCCGACGTCCGACGCGCACAGACGTTCTACAAGCACGCGATAGGCGAAACAGTACCGGTCGTGATCCGTCCGGCAGGATTTCAATCTTTTCAGAAACGACGAATATCGCGTGACGGCGCGCGGCGCGCGGGGAGAAACGCGGAATGTAACCGTGTCAACGTAGTGCCGGGTTTCGATTCGCACGCTCTCTTTCCTGCTCAGATAACGCCCGCCGCTTTTCCCGGAAAATAACTTGAGAAAACGAAT
>JAGDAM010000059.1 GCA_017959485.1 Clostridia bacterium | reverse complement strand
GGATTCACGGGTGCAAAGGTGACGGCTCAGCAGAACACCTTCCACTACACAGTTATAGACCAGATTCCGGGCGTGCAGAAGCAGACCGCTCTCGCCGACTTTGCCGCGCTGATGCAGGCGCTTTCGAGCGGAGCCATCGACGCTTATATCTGCGAGAAACCGGGCGCAGTTTCGGCCGTCGCCTCCAACCCCGAATTCGCCTTTGTCGAATTCGCTGACGGACAGGGCTTTACCTGCGACCCCGCGGAGTCCTCGATTTCCGTCGGAATCCGCAAAGGAAGCTCGCTCACTCCCGTGATCAACGAAGTCATCGCTTCGCTCACGAAGGCCGACAAAGAGGCGCTGATGGACGCCGCGATCGCACGCCAGCCCGCAGAGGACTGAAAACGCGCTGAATATCCGCAAATCTTTACCCGCAAAGTAATATGAACCTGTTTCAATGGATGCAGCGGATGGTCTCCGAATATTGGAAGCAGTTCCTGTTCGGGACCGTCAACACCCTCGTTATGGCGGTCGTCGGAACGGCGGTCGGCCTTCTGATCGGCCTGCTGATCGCGATATTGAGAACGGTGCCGGTCCGTCCGTCCGATCCGAAACCCAAAAAGATACTGTCGGCCGTCGTCGGCTTTCTTACCGGCGCGTACGTCGAGATAATCCGCGGAACGCCTATGATGGTGCAGGCGCTGATCATCCACTACAGTCTGTTTATCAAACTCGGGCTTCCGAATCTTGTGTCGGCGCTGATTATCATCTCGGTAAACACCGGTGCCTATATGGCGGAGATCGTCCGCGGCGGGATCATCTCGGTCGGCCGCGGACAGACCGAGGGCGCCGCGTCGATCGGCATGACGCATATGCAGACGATGCGCCTCGTGGTACTGCCTCAGGCATTGCGCAACGTTATGCCGTCGGTCTGCAACGAGTTTGTCGTAAACATCAAGGATTCTTCGGTTTTAAGCGTCATTTCGATTACCGAGCTGATGTTTATTTCCAAGCAGGCCGGAGGCGCTTACGCCAAGTTCGTTCCCGCTTACGTAATCTGCGCGATCATCTATTTTATCCTGACTTTCACGGTATCGCGGCTTATGCGCTTTATCGAAAAGAAGATGGACGGCTCGGACACTTACGTAATCTGCGGCTCGCAGAGCGATCCCGATGCGGAGATTCACCTGAAGAAAGAGGGCGGCCGAAGTGGAAGATAAAATCATCGAAGTCTCCGGCCTTCGCAAATCCTTCGGCAGCGTGGAGGTCCTGAAGGGAATCTCGCTCGACGTCAGCCGCGGGGAGGTCGTAAGCGTTATCGGTTCGTCGGGCAGCGGAAAGAGCACGATGCTCAGATGCATCAATCTGCTTGAAACACCCGACGGCGGCGACGTGAAATATCTCGGAAAGAGCGTCCTGACTCCGTCGTTCGACCTGTCGAAGTATCGCACTAAAGTCGGTATGGTCTTCCAGTCCTTCAATCTCTTCGACAATATGACTGTGCTCCGCAACTGCACCGTCGGACAGGAAAAAGTCCTGAAAAGATCCCGGGAAGAGGCGGAGAAGACCGCGCTCGGATATCTCGAGAAGGTTGGACTTGCGGGATACGTAAACGCCCGTCCGTCGCAGCTCTCGGGCGGTCAGAAGCAGAGGGTTGCCATCGCCAGAACTCTCGCGATGTCTCCCGACGTGATCCTTTTCGACGAACCGACGTCTGCGCTCGATCCCGAAACCGTCGGAGAGGTTCTCTCGGTCATGCGGCGGCTTGCCGAAGCCGGCTTTACCATGATCGTCGTGACGCACGAGATGGCCTTCGCGCGCGACGTCTCCGACCGGGTCATCTTCATGGACGGCGGCGTCATAGCCGAGGAGGGAAGTCCGGATGAACTCTTCGGAAATCCCAAACTGCCGAGGACCAGGGAGTTTTTGTCGAGATTTCTCGGAGACTGAATCCCGGAAACCGGTTTATACAGCAACGTTAATAATACGCGGCGCTTCCTGTTTTTCTTGACAAGAAGCGCCGTTTGTGATAACATATTACAGTATAATTGTATATTGGCAATTAATCCGCGCGGAAAAGAAAGGAGGTGCCGAATATGGGCAAGCTGAAAATTCGACTGTCGCATACGCAGATAATTGCGCTCGGGTTCGTGCTGCTTATCACCGCCGGCACCCTTCTTCTGACTCTTCCGGCGGCGTCCGCCGACGGACACGCGACGCCGTTCTCCGAAGCGCTGTTCACCGCGACCAGCGCCTCCTGCGTGACCGGACTTGTGGTGCGCGACACCGCAACCCACTGGTCGCTCTTCGGGCAGGCGATAATACTGATACTGATCCAGGCCGGCGGGCTCGGAATCATGACCTTCGTCACCTTCGTCTATCTTGCGTTCGGCAAGAGGATCGGATTGCGCGAGCGGCAGATCATGTCGGAGAGCATCAACACCTCGTCGATAGGCGGGATCGTCGCCATGACGAAGATGATCCTCACCGGGACCGTGATTTTCGAGCTGTCGGGCGCGGCGCTTCTTTCTATCAGGTTTATTCCCGAGTTCGGATTCGGCAGGGGACTCTGGATGTCGTTTTTCCACTCGATATCCGCGTTCTGCAACGCCGGATTCGATCTGCTCGGAAAAGGAAACGAATATATTTCTTTCTGCGATTATTCGGCAGATCCGCTCGTAAATCTCACCCTGATGGGACTGATTACCGTCGGGGGTATCGGTTTCGTCGTCTGGGACGACGTCCGCAGGCACGGGCTGAAACTCAGAAGATACCGGCTTCAGAGCAAAATCGTACTGGCGTCCTCGTTAGTTCTCACCTTCGGCGGAGCGGCGCTCTTTTTCCTGTTTGAGCGCAACGCCACCGGAGCGGGGCTGCCGCTCGGCGAGCGAATTCTCACCGCGCTCTTCGACGCCGTGACTCCGAGGACGGCCGGTTTCAACACCACCGACACCGCCGCGCTGTCAACGCCTTCGCTTATTCTAACCTACGTGATGATGTTCATCGGCGGCGGCACCGGCTCGACCGCCGGCGGAGTAAAATCGACCTCGGTCGTCGTACTGCTCGCGTTTGCCTTTGCCGGCGCCGGCAGCAAGCAGCACGCCTCGATATTCTGCAGGCGCCTGTCGGAGGAAAACCTCAAGTCCGCGCTTTACGTTGTATGCGGCAACATACTCGCAGTAATCACCGGCGCGATGGCAATCGGAGCTCTGCAGCCGATTGCGATTCGCGACCTTCTCTTTGAATGCTTCTCGGCGGTCGGAACCGTCGGTATGACCACCGGCGTCACCCGGGATCTTTTGCCGCTGTCACGGCTGATAATCTGCCTGCTTATGCTGATCGGAAGGGTCGGAAGCGTCTCCTTCGCGCTCGCCGTGATGGAGAAAAAGGCCCGTCCTCCGGTGACCTATCCCACCGAGTCGATAAACGTCGGCTGAACAACTTCCAAAATGACTGGAGTACTGAGATGAAAAACAAATCCTTTCTTTTGATAGGCATGGGAACCTTCGGCCACCAGCTCTGCCTGAAGCTTTCCGAGCGGAAAAACGCGGAGATGATGATAGTCGATATCCGCCCCGAGGCGGTAGAGGATCTGCTCCCCTACGTCGTTTCGGCAAAGGTGGGCGACTGCTGCGACGAGAAGGTGCTGAGGAGCTTCGGGATCCATAATTTCGACGCCTGCTTCGTCTGCATCGGAGGAAACTTCCAGAACAGCATCCAGATCGCCTCTCTGCTCAAAGAACTCGGAGCGCGAAAGGTCATCGCCAAGGCCGAGCAGGACGTCCAGGCAAAGTTCCTGCTTCGCAACGGCGCGGATGAAGTCATCTATCCCGAAAAGGAAGTCGCCGAGAAGATTGCCGTACGGGAGTCGAACAACGCGATCTTCGACTACATCGAACTTGACGAGGAGTACGTTATCCTCGAGATTGAACCCAACCGCCGCTGGCTGGGAAACACCATCGCCGGGCTTTCCATCCGTCAGGAGTATAATATCAACATTCTCGCTGTCAAGAGAAACGGAGTCATTTCGATGATGCCCGCGCCGGATTACGTTTTCAATGCCGACGAGCATATAGTCGTCATGGCCAGACAGGCCGACATAGACCGGATTACCGGCTGATCGGAGCCCCAAAGATGAGATATTTCGGATACGGAAACGTTAAACTTACGGACGGTCTGCTCGCCCGGCGTCAGCGGCTCAACCGCGACGTTACGATGAGGGCCGTATACGAAAGATTTGCCGAAAGCGGACGTTTCGCCGCTTTCGGGTGCGACTGGCGGCAGGGACAGCCGGGGAAGCCGCACATTTTCTGGGACAGCGACGTCGCCAAGTGGATGGAGGCGGCGGCTTACATACTGAAGGACGCCCGCGACCCTTTTCTCGAAGAGAAGGTCGAGGGCGTTATCGACATGATTGAACGGAACCGCCGGCCCGACGGATATTTCAACAGCTATTATCTGACGGTTGAGCCCTCTTCGCGTTTTACCGACCGCAGCCGGCACGAGCTCTACTGCTGCGGGCATCTGATCGAGGCGGCGGTGGCATACGCAGAGGCGACGGGCAGGACGAGATTTCTGTCGCTGACGGAAGATTACGCGGAACTTGTCCGCCGCGTGTTTGCGGAAGAGAAAAGCGCCGCCTTCACGACTCCCGGACACGAGGAGATCGAACTTGCGCTGATCCGGCTCTACCGCTTTACGGGAAAGCGCAAATATCTCGACCTTGCGACCTTTTTCCTCGATCAGAGAGGGGCGAACGAACCCGACCGGATTGCGGAGGGGCCGCGCGAGGTTCCCGGAAAGCCGCCCAAAAACTACGACTACAATCAGTCGCATCTTCCGGTCAGACGCCAGACCGAGGCACGCGGGCACGCCGTACGCGCCGTCTATCTGTACTCCGCGATGGCTGACGCGGCGCTCGAAACCGGCGACGCGGAACTTGCCGCCGCCTGCGACGCGCTTTTTGAAGACATCACCGAAAGAAAGATGTACGTCACCGGAGGCATCGGCTCGACAAATATCGGAGAGGCGTTTACCGTTCCTTACGATCTGCCGAACGCCGAGGCGTACACCGAGACCTGCGCCGCCGTCGGTCTGTGCTTTTTTGCCGCAAGGATGGCTGCCCTGCGTGATTCCGGAAAATACGCGGACGTCGTCGAGCGCGCCCTCTACAACGGAATCATGTCTGGCCTGTCGCTCGACGGGAAGGGCTTTTTCTACGAAAATCCGCTTGAAATAACCCTTTCGGAGCATTTTTCGAGTGACAGGGGAGCCCGCAGATTTCCGCTGACCCAGCGCCCAGAGCTGTTTTCCTGCTCCTGCTGCCCTCCAAATATTAACCGTTTTCTCGCGTCTGCGGGAGGATATATTTTCCGCGACGGAGGCGATACTCTGATAATTGATCAGTACTGCGGTTCGGTTCTCGACGCGGGAGAGCGCGGGTGTCTGGTCGATACCGACTATCCGCGCACAGGGAGGATAGTCATCCGCCCTCGCGGATTCGCGCGCGTCCGGCTGAGGATCCCCGGCTGGTGCCGGTCGTTTACGCTCAGCCGCGGATACGAAATGAAAAACGGCTACGCCGAAACCGACGGAGCCGGAGAGATTATTCTCGAACTCGATATGACGCCCTTCCCGGTCAGATCCGACAGCCGCGTCTCGCGGGACGTCGGAAAGATCTGCGTCGAACGCGGACCTGTCGTTTACTGCGCCGAAGGCGTTGACAACCGGTTAGATCTCGCGGCGGTCAGGCTCCCGGCTGATTTTGACGCCGCCGATGACTCTGACGGCCCGGATACCGGACTTCCCGCGCTCAGAGTCGGGGCTGAACTGCTGAGCGCGGATGGAAGCGGAGGACTGTACGCAGACGCGCGGCGGTTTCCGCCCGAAATCAAGCCTGTTTCGCTGCGTCTGATCCCCTACTACGCCTTTGCCAACAGGGGCGAGT
>JAGDAM010000058.1 GCA_017959485.1 Clostridia bacterium | reverse complement strand
GATACCTGCCTGGGATTTTCCCCCGTTCTGAAGACGATATCCCCTTCCTTCAGCGCGGGGATGCCCTCGCGCGGACCGGAGGTCAACAGGTATCTCGAAAGGATCTCTGTCTCCTCGCCCGTCATCCAGTCGAGATCGGACTTCTGTCTCGCTTCGTAGTTGGTATAGAGCGGGAGGAACATCGTCTGAGGATTGAAATAACCCGCGGTGATGCCCGCCGACATTATCGGGTTGCCCTGGATGCTGACGTTGCTCGTGACGAAGCCGCCGGCCGCCGTCGACATACCGGTGTATTTGATCTGCTGCGAAGTCTCGGTGTAAGGCGTGATCAGCCCGGCGACGCCGGTGATCGCGCGGTACGGGTTGTAGGTGTACGAAACGCCAAAGTACATCGCGGTGCGGAAGATCATATATTCGTTTTCGCGGGTAAGGTCGGAACAAACACTACCTACGACCCCTTTCCAGTAGAAGCCGGCTTCATGCGTCAGACCTCCGTCGGAGCCCGCGACCACGTATGTACCGAAGACCTTCTTTCCGCTGTCCGCGTTTCCGCCGACGCTGTGGACCGTGTGGACCTGGTCGAAGTTGTAGGTGTCCGCCGGGTAGCCGCCGACGTCGCGCCACATGATCGCCATCGTCATTTCGCCCGCCTCGTCCGACATCACGCGGTAGGGCGAGCCGTTTTCTTCGATCAGCTCGAACCCGTTTTCACGGGCGAAGGTCTGAATATACTCATAGTTCGAGCCGAAGCGGGCGTCTTCCGTTTCGTTGTTTGCCGCGAGGAAGTATGAGAATCCGGAAATATAACGCTGAGCGGGATTCCCCGATTCGTCTTTTGCAAGGAACTGCTCCTTCGGCTGGTAGTAGAGATATACGCCTTTGGAAGGATCGTCCTGCTTTACGAAATCACTGACTGTCTTATGGACGATCCCTGTCGGGAGATCCCTGGTAAAGTACGTATATTCGTCGTCCTCATCGGGGTCAGCGTAGTTATTTCTCCACTTTTGACTGAAGTCCACCGCGTTGCCGCCGCTGAACAGGCACACGGGCTCAAATCCGCTGCCCGGCTCTTTCCGTTCGTACTGTACCGACAGATTCATGATCGGCGAACCGGCTGACGGATCGGTCGTTGCGTAAAGCGCGAGACCGTCCGGAGTCAGCTCCGTTCCGTCGCCGCCGCGTTTGCCGTAGCTTGCATCGCCGTACATGATCGTATCGGTGCCGTTGGTGGCGACGCGGATATCAGTGAGAGCGTAAGCGGCGGGGCCGAGCTGATAACCGACGAAGGTAAAGCCGTCGTCGGGCGTGAGATTGATATCGATCGGCTCGAAGTTCGCTTTTTTCAGAGTGTTGATCGCGTCCTCACGCTTCTCGTGATGCACGAGTCTGACGTTCGTCAAGTAGGTCCCGTCGTCGTTGATGATCTTGCCGGACGATTTAGTGTTGTTTTCGCCCGGGAAGAAGACGTAAAGCGGCGAACTTTCCTTCGACGAATACTGGAGAGTGAAATCGTTTACGTCAACGGAGGAGGATCCGGTGATCAGCTTCAGCGGCTGATATCCGTCCGGAGCCATATACGTACCGCTCGTGACAAAGGGTTCTTCCCCGGGGATGATCTCGATCGGTTTGCCCGCCGCAGGCGCTTTGCTGTAATACAACGTCATCCAGCGGTCGTAGGCAGCCTGATAACACGTCATCTCCGCGTGTTTGTCCGAGTCGGAGGGGATCGCTTTCATAAAATCTTGGAACCCGAATTCTTCAGTTTTATTAAAATACTTTATTGCGTTGGTGCTCGTCACGGTGTCGTAACGCACCTGGTACGCGCCGTCCCCGCTGACCCGTGCGTCGAAGACAACGTCCGGTATCTCCGAGTAATCGATCCTTTCGGGCGTGTCGAACACGCCGCACCACTGCAAAATGGAGTAGAGCAGCATAACGACGCCGACGACGATCGCGAGAACGTTGAGCACCTGAAGGGCGCAGAAAAGCGCTCCCAGAATGTAGTCGGCGAACATTGCCGCCATCTCCATGATAAGGTACGTGCCGGCCTGGGCGATGTAGCTCATACCAAGACTCCAGAGAGAGAAGCCTGCAAACGCGCTGACGATCATCACGAGACCGCCGATACCCAGCGTGCAGATGTCGATAACGATCAGCGCCTGGTTGAGATCGCTCGATTCTTTGGCTTCGGCGTCGTTCTCCGAGGTTTCCAGAGCGATACCTGCCGCGGCTGCTTCCTTGGTGGCGTCGGTCTGTACGACCTTTTTATCGAAGAGCGAGGTGTCGAGCCCCGTCCAGATATAGAGTCTGCCGTCGGGATAGCCGCAGTCTTTGAGTTTCCCTATCGCCTCGTTTATCGCGCCCTCGCGCTTGCCAAGGTAATCGTTCGCCTGGAACAGTCCTTTGACAAGGGTATTGAAGCCGCCTAACGAGAGTGTGGCGCGCTGCGCAGGCGAAAGCGCCGAAACGAGGGGATAAAGGGTCGTGATATGATCCTCCAGCGTATCGTCTGCCGCAAGACCCATAATATACTCGGCGAGAGTGACGTCTCTGTCATAGGTAACGACAGGCTTTTCGGGCTGGGGAGATCCTTGTTCGGCATCCTCGTCTTCGTCGCCCCAGTCTTCGTCGCCCCAGTCTTCGTCGCCCCAGTCGTCACCCCAGTCGTCCGCGTCACCCCAGTCGTCCCAGTCGTCCCAGACGTCCGCGTCGTCGGCTTGAGTGTCCTTTGCTTGAGCGTCTTTTGCTTGAGTGTCTTTTGCTTGAGTGTCTCTGGTCTGAGCGTCTTCGCTCAG
>JAGDAM010000057.1 GCA_017959485.1 Clostridia bacterium | reverse complement strand
GTATACTCCGTCAAGCTCATCTACGTTGCGAACCAGGGCTCCGCGACGATACAGTTCTACGTGGACGACGTCAAGCTCGGCTCTCCGGTCGATTTCAACAATAACGGCGGCTGGACCGCGGCTCAGGCCGATCTCGGAAGCATTGCGCTTACCGACGGAGATCATTCCGTAAAAATGGAATGTACCGGCACGACCTCGTCGAATTACGAGGCTTTCATCGACAAACTCGAATTCACGCTGGTTGAAGAAGCCGAAGAGGGAGATAACGTCACCTTCGAATTCGAGGACAGAACGTGGACCCCGTCCGGCGACTACTGGCACGAAGATTACTCCAACCCCGGTCTGCCCGTTCCGCGCGCGCTTTACACCAACCTGTACGCCGCGGGCAACTACATCGAAAACAGCGATCTTACGGTAGAAAAATCCGGCACGTACTCCGTAAAGCTCGTTTACGTCGCGAACCAGGGCTCCGCAAAGATCAGGATCTATATCGACGGGACCGCCGTATCGGATGAGATCGATTTCAACAACAACGGCAACTGGACGAAGACCGATATCGCTCTCTCCGATATCAGACTTGCCGCAGGCTCTCATACCGTAAAAGTCGAGCTGACCGGTACTTCGAGCGGCAACACGGAGGCTATCTTCGATAAACTCGTTCTGACGCTGATCGAAGAGGACGTCGCTCCCGGCGGCGACGGTCCTTCCGGAAACGATCAACCGGACGAACCTCATAACCCCGGATCTTCGGACGCCGCCGTTGTGGCTGTGGCCGCGCTCCTTGCGCTGTCGGCGTGCGCCGTGATATTTACGGCTAAGAAGATAAAATGAAGCGGTTTTTAAGATACTCCGCGCTGCTTCTCGCGGCCGTTACGGCGGCGTTCGCGTTATTCACGTCGTGTACGCCGAACGGACCGGACGCGCCGGACGCCGGAAGCGAAACGGCGGTTCCCGTAACGTCGTCGCAGACGGGAACAGATACTGCCGAAAAAGAGCACACAGATCCCGTGGAGGAAAAAGACGATATGGATCTTATAATGCTGTACGACATAGACAGCGGTATGTCCATAAACACACGCCCGGATCACGGGTGGTATCCGCTGAATCCCGAATATCCGGACGATCCTCAGCCCGGCTCGGGTATGTACAGAGTCACGACGCCGCTTCTCGGTACGTATGACAGCACCGATAAAAACGTCATCCGTCAGCATTTCTACTGGATGGCGGCTATGGGGATCGACGGAGTGCAGTGCGACATAACGAACACGAGATCGCCGCGTCTGCCGGGATACGAGGGAATGGCGAAGTATTTCAAGGGTACGATCGCCGCTTTCACGTCGGTTCTCGGCGTTTCGGCGGAAAAGCCGGAAAACTATAAAAATCCGAAAGCGTACGTTTCCGTCCGTCTGTTCGGAGAGGAGTACGACGGGCTGCAGATGCTTCTCGACGATCTTTACGCCATCTACGGCGGGAATGAAGACGGATGGTATAAATTCGACGACGGCTCCGACCGCGCCGATAAACCCTTTATCGTCATTTTCGCCGACTGGCACCTGATAGAAAGATGGAGCAAAGCGGACAGGTTCCCGTTCGACGACGAACGGTTCAATATCCGCTGGTGCAACGGATATCTGGCAGGCTACATGAAAGACGACGGAGAGGGCGGAGCGTATTTTGATGAAAACGATCCGGTCTGGCTGTTCGTCGAAAACGTGCCGGGCGACAAAGAGGGATACTATAAACCGTTCTATAAAAAAGGCAAAGACGGCACGGTAGAAATGATGCAGACGTGGGCGTCGCTTTATCTCGGCGGATCCGGCTGGGACGGTCTGACCGACGAGGTCGACGGAAAGACCTGTATCGAAAGATATTCCGAACCGGTTGCTAAATACAAACCGAAGGCTCTTATCATAAACCGCTGGAATTATCCGCTTTCGTGGTATGACGAACCGCAGGAGGGCATCACGAGAAACAAGAGCGCTCACATAGAGCCGAACGTCGACTGGGGATTCCGCGTCTACGATTCCGTCGCCCGGGTCATGTATTCGCTTGAAGAAAAAACGCCTGCGCCGCCTCCCTGCCCGAAGATAACGAAGATCGATAACGGCAGAGTTTTCTTCGACACTGAGGGAATGCCGCTTGAGGCGTGCTTCTCGACGGCAGAAGACTTCAAGGACGCCGAATGGCTTTACATCGACGTTGCAAAAGGCACCGACCCCGGTATAAAAACCGAAGGGAAGCTTTACGTGAAGGTCAGAGGTACCGGCGGCGAGTGCGCCGATACGGCAGAATTCGATTACGTGCCGGGTAAAGATCCGACAGTTATCGGAGACGACGGGGTAATAACGACGCCGGAGCAGTTCGCGAATATCAAGCAGAAAGGCGAATATACGCTCGGCGCGGATATAGATATGAGCGGAGCTGATTTTTCGGGTATAACCGAATTCAGCGGAAAGCTTGACGGCAAGGGCCACACCGTAAAGAATCTTACGATGAACGGCGGCTCCGGTATCTTTACCCTGCTTGAAGGAGCGGAGATCAGAGATCTGATCCTCGATAACGTTCATATCGAATCGGACGGCCTTTTCACCGGCATCCTGTCCGGCAAAGCCGTCAGAAGCGTCATAAGCGGGGTCAAAATCACGAACAGCTCGATCAGGGGCATGCGTTTCCTCGGCGGACTGTCCGGAACAAACGATCACAGCGCGTTTGAAAACATTATTCTCGATAACGTCACCGTCAGCGTCGATCCGTCTGTCTCCGACACCGATACGATCGGCGGTATCGCCGGTTACAACGAGTTCGGAACAAACGTCGCCATGCTGTTCCGCGGCACGATAGACGCCCCGAATTCCGATACCGTGGGAGGCATAATCGGCTGCTCTCTCGGCAATATCGCGGAGGCGGGCAACGGCGTTGAAAAATGCTTCGCTTTCGGCACCGTCAACGGTAAAAGCACGGTAGGCGGCATCGTCGGAAAGGCTCACGCCGCCGACAACAGCTGGCCGGGGCCGATCAAGGACTGCGGCGCGTTTCTCGACAGCTTGAGCGAAGGCGCAGGGCGCGTCTGCGGCTCGTACGGCGAGGGGTGCCTCTCCGGCAACTGCGCCCTTGATACGCTTATGCCGGACGCTCCGAACAAAGGCGGAGATAAGCGCGACGGCGCTGATGTAACCGCTGAAGAATCAGTTAAGCTCTTAAGCGCGGCGGGACTTTCGTTCTGACGGTTGAGCCGCGGATTTAATATGCCGGGTGCGGTTTCTCCTCCGCGCCCGGTTTTGCTTTTCTTCGCTTTTTTCGGATTTTGAAAAGCAAAAAAACGGAGAAAATGAAAAAACCGGCGAGAATCTCCGGTTTTCCCGCGCCGGTCTTTTCAGACCGCACGCCTTGTGGTGTGCGGTCGTGTTAGATCGG
>JAGDAM010000056.1 GCA_017959485.1 Clostridia bacterium | reverse complement strand
CTGATTTGCGAGATCGGTCTGGAAAAAGTCCTTGATCTTTTTTATGGCTATCTGCGTCTGACGCGCGGTCAGCGCCGACCTGTATCCTTCCGGAATATATACTGACATTAAAACTTCCCGCCTTGTCAAAAAATAAAAGAGGGCTGTCCGGCCCGATCCAGGTCGGGGTCCCGGACAGCCCGCAAAGAGAATCAGTCCTTATCAGGCACTATGAGACCGTAATCTCCGTCTTTTCTCGAATAGACGACGCAGATCATTCCGTTCTCGGCGTCCTCGAACATGTAAAAGCTGTGTCCCAGCAGATTCATCTGAAGGATTGCTTCCTCAACCGTCATCGGATTCAGCTTGAAATACTTTGTCCTGACGATCTTCTCGCTGCTCTCGGAGAGCTCCTCCTCAGGCCGCGGCTGAGTCAGAGCGGCTGTGCGCAGTCTCTTTTCCAGTCTCGTCCTGTTTTTCCTGATCTGCCTGTCAATCGTCTCAACAGCTTTGTCGAGCGCGTTCCTGAATGTCTCATCACCCGTCTCGCAGCGGAAAATGGTGTTTCCCGAAACGATCGTGACTTCGATGTTTTCCCGGTTGCGCTTGCGGCTGAACTTCAGCGTCGCTGTCTCCTCGGAACTGAAGTACCTGTCGAGCTTTGAGAGCTTCCTTTCGGCCAGGGCTTTCAGATCCTCGGGGACGGTCATCTGTCTTCCCACAACTGTGATTTTCATGACTGTACCTCTTTCCGCGAAGGTTATTCCCTTCGCTGATAATAGTATACCATAAAAGGATGAAGGTTGCAAGAAGAATATGTGAATTCTACCACCCGGCCACGGCGTCAGACAGCTGACAGTAGCGGTATTCCCCCTCGTAGTAGGTGTCGAATATTCCGACTACGGTGATCTCCTGATTCACGGCGGGATACTCGTCGGGAAATCTTTTCGGATCCTTGAGAACGAACTCGATTCCCTGTGCGCAGCAGGCGGTCGCGTCCCTGATTATACACGCGAAATAGTATCTGTCATCGCCTTTGCCGAAATTGAAGGTGCCGGTCATTTTCACCGTCTTCCCGAGGTAATCGTCAGGAGTCGTCATCATATCGTAAACCTGTGAATAGACCATGGTCGAGTTCATTGAGGTAAGATCGACGTCGATTTTGCCGTTCCACGCGACGTCGTGCGGGCTTTTAAGCGGTGACTGAGCTTTGGCGGTTGCGGTTCCGTTAACCGCCTCGCTTATTACGTCGCCTACGGTTTTTCCCTGACCCGAAATGCCGGATCTGCCGCCTGTGCCTTCGGCGCAGCCGTTAAACGCAAGGCAGCAGGCGCAGAGCAGAAGACAGACGGCGAAGCGGAAGTTTACTGTTTTTCCTTTCATTTTCCCCTCCTTAAAGCACCGACGAGACTGAACAACCCGAACGCGGCGATATCTGCCGCGACTATGGTCGAACCGACCGGAGTTCCGGCAAGCACGGCTATCAGCATGCCCGCGAGAGCGCAGGTTACCGACAGAACCGCCGAGCAGACCGTAACAGCCAGAAAGCTATTGAAAACTCTCATTGCAGAGAGCGCCGGAAAGATCAGAAGAGCCGAGATCAAAAGCGAACCGACAAGATTCATCGCGAGAACGATAATGACGGCGGTTACGACGGCTATGATCAGATTATAAAGGCCGGCGCGGGTCCCGGTAGCCGCGGCGAAAGTCTCGTCGAAAGTCACCGAGAATATCTTGTTGTAAAAGAGAACGAAAAGAGCGACCGAGAGCGCCGACAGCACGCAGCAGAGTATGACTTCGCCGGTTGACAGCGTCAGTATCGACGTCGAGCCGAAGAGCGTCGTGCAGACGTCTCCCGAGAGATTGGAGGACTTCGAGAAGATATTCATAAGAAGATATCCGACGGCGAGCGCGCCGACCGAAATCATCGCGACTGCGGCGTCCCCCTTTATCTTAGCGTTGCTGCCGGTTCTGAGAAGAAGTACGGCGC
The DNA here is from genome assembly GCA_017959485.1 of Clostridia bacterium. Next base: position 20,863 of record JAGDAM010000056.1, on the reverse strand, counting down.
TTACGACGGTAACGAAGAGCACCAGCGGCATCTCCTCGGTAAGGCCGGCAACGGCGGCGACCGCCATGGCTCCGAACGCCACGTGGGACAGTCCGTCCCCAATGAAGGAAAACCTCTTGAGGATGAGTGTGACCCCGAGAAGCGAAGAGGACAGAGCAATCAGCACGCCCACTATGAGCGCCCTCCGAACGAAAGGATACTGAAGATAGAGAGACAGCTTTTCGACTATTTCACTCATGCGTTCTCCCCCTTCCCGACGCGCGCGGAAAAGCCGCTCCGACGGTATTCCTCAGCGGTGCCGAAAAATACTCCGCTCCCGGCGTGCAGGACGTGCGTCGCGTATTTAAGCGATTCCGAGACGTCGTGCGAAATAACTATGACGGTTATCCCGTCTTCCCTGTTCAGCCGGTCAACAATCCGGTACATCTCGTCTGAAGCGGCCGGATCGAGTCCGGTCACGGGCTCGTCAAGCAGCAAAAGCTTCCGGGTCGCGCATAAAGCCCTCGCCAGCAGAACCCGCTGCTGCTGTCCGCCCGACAGTTCGCGGTAGCAGCGGCCGGAGAGGTCCGACAGACCCATTTTTGCGATATTGTCATCCGCGGCGCGCTTCTCGTCACGGTTGTAAAAAGGCCGGAGTCCGGTGCGGTTGGCGCACCCCGAAAGCACTATCTCGCGCACCGACGCGGGGAAATCCCTCTGAGCTGCCGACTGCTGAGGAAGATATCCGATCTCATTGCGGCGCAGGCCGTCTCCGAATACTATCTTTCCCTCTACGGGCGGAATAAGGCCGAGAAGAGTTTTCATAAGTGTGGTTTTGCCCGAGCCGTTTTCTCCGACGATGCAGAGAGAATCCCCGGTATTGACCGAAAAATCCAGTCCTCCGAGAATCCGCTGTCCGCCGTATCCGACCGCGAGTCCCGAGCATTCGATAAGCGCCATTATCCAGCTCCTCCGATCGCTTCGGTAAGAATCGTAAGATTTGATTCCATCACCGAAAGATAGGTCACGCCTTTCGCGATTTCCTCGCTGCCTGCCCTCTGAAGCGAATCGAGTACAAGCAGTTTCTGGTTTTTGGAAGAAGTCGCGTCTCTGACCGTCGAAGCCATCTTTCCGTCCGAACTTTCGGTGAGGAGTATCGTGCCGAGACCCAGCGAGTCTACTTTTCCGGCAAGAAAAATCACGGTTTTGAAACTTGCCTCGCTCTCGGCGGAGCAACCGGCAAAAGCCGCGTAATAATCTATTCCGTAATCGTTCAGAAGATACCTGAAAGGAAATCTGTCCGCGAAAACGAGAGTCGCTCCGCGTCCTCCGACCGTTTCGGCGTATTTCGCGTCAAGCAGATCAAGTTTTTCCGTGTAATCGGACGAATTTGATTTGTAGAGTTCGCAGAGGGCCGGATCGGCCTCGCAGAGCGCGCCGGCTATTTCCCGGCAGAAGATCCGGGCGTTTTTCAGCGACAGCCAGACGTGTTCGTCGGTCTCCGGTTCCTCTTCTTCGTGCGACGGATGCTCCATTCCCTCTTTCAGTTCCTCGTCGAGGGCAACGTCGCCGAGCAGTTCAATAAGCTTTATTACCTTAACGTCCCGGTTGCGGGACTGAGCCAGTGCGTTCGTTACCCAGAAATCCGACTCTCCGCCGACGCAGATAAAGATATCCGCTCCGGCGATTTGCATAATGTCGTCGGCGGTCGGCTGATAACTGTGAAGATCCACGCCTGAATCGAGAAGAAGAGTCAGTTTGACCGACTCTGATCCCGCAGCAATCTCACGGCACCAGTCGTAGATCGGTAAAATTGTGCAGACAACCGACAGTTTTTCGTCTTTCGCGTCGCCCCCGGAACAGGAACCGAATATGAATAATGTTAACGCCGTGATCAGAATCATCACCGCAAGCCGTGTTTTAAAATTGTTCTTCATTAACATCCTCATAATTTGGCTTTGATCCCCGGGTCAAAGAAAGACCTGCGGCAGAAGCCGCAGACGCCGCAGAGGACGGTGTTGCCTCCGTCAACGGCGAAATCCGAGTCGCGAAGAACCCTCGCGATCACAATTGAGCTCGAAGGAGCCGCAAGATGATAGGTCATCCCGCACTGCGTGCACTGCAGATGTATCAGTTCTCGGCATTCGGAATCTCCGGAGTAGCGGTAATGGGTTGCCGCGCTGCCCGGAACAGTGACGCGAATCAGACTTCCCTCTTCTTCAAGAAGAGCAAGATTACGGTAAACCGCGCTTCTGCTGATTCCGTTATCAGCGGCGAGCCGGATTATCTCTTCGACTGTCAGCGTCTCGTCGCGCCTCGAAGCCAGAAGACTCGCAAGCAGCTGCCTTTTTTTAGTATGATATTTCATATTCCCTCCAAATTTGCGACTTTGTCGCAAATTGTGAAATAATTATATCACAATTCGATCCTGTTTGTCAACAAAAAAAGTCCACCCGAAAGAATCGGATGGACGTATGAGAATATCACTATTAATGCAGCTCCGAGCCGCCCCATTCAAGAACAGAAAACCCGTTTTTGACAAAACGCGGTAGCGACTGAGGTTCCAGTTCGAGATCCTCCCCGCAGGAAGAAAACAGCATGTATACCCGGAAGACGCTGTCGGGCTCGGGATCGATTGTTATAGGCATCAGAGCGTCAAGTTTTTCTCCGGTGACAAATTCGATGCGGTTGTATTCGTTGGCTGAAAGTCTCGGCAGCCAGTAGGTAATGAAATCGGTCTTTTCCCTGTAGTCAAAACCCATATCGTCCAGCTTTTCTTCAAGGAAGGACGCCGCGTCTTTCCCGGCAACCACAAATCCCTCGTCGCCAAACTCGACTGAGGCGTCAAACTCATAATAGAGATATGGATAGGTTTTTCCGTCCGCGGTCAAGCTGCCGTCCGGAAAAGCCGTAAAGTTCCACCCGGAAGCGTAATCCGGGTAGGAAACCGATATCTTTTCAGAATCCGGGAACCTGATGCTCAGCTGAGTTTCCTTTTCGGGATATACGTATATCACCGGCTTATCGACCGCAACCGGGAAAAACCTGTTTTGAAACCAGGCCAGTCCTCCCCCGTATTCGGCCCAAACCAGAAAGCCGACAATCGTTATTAACAGAACGGCAAGGGCTATACCGATTATCAGAGCCGCCGTTCTCAGCTTCCTGTTATGACTGTTCTCGTCTCTGTCTTTCATTTCTCACGCGCATTCGTTTTTTTCAGTTAATCGCCCCGAGCGACCTCAACACTTTTTCAAGATTTTTCTGGTTTTGCGTTTTGGTACTCTTGTAGATATCCGAAAGATCCGTCGAGCCGTTCTTAAACTTTGTGTAAATCGCATTTGACAGATCGGTTCCGACTATCTTGATGACGTAGGAGATATTGTCGTGAACAAGATGGAGATTGTTGGAAGATGCGTAGTCGGGCGCTGATTTCGTCGTAAGGGCAACCTCGAAGTAGCAGGGCATCAAAGCGTCGTCGGCGTAATATTCGGACGAATAAAATGACGCGTAGTTGAGTATACCCGCGATTCGTTCAAGATCGTCCGAGTCGCCGGAATGGATTATGAAGAATACGTCGGGGTTGGGACTGACGTGAAGATATTTCTCCTGATCGACGCTGTATTTCGGCACGGGCATGATGCCGAACTCGATTCCCGAATTCATTCGCATACTCGAACAGAGGAACATCGTATCAGTTGTAAAGAGCGCCTGTCCCGACGAGAACATTCTTCTTCCGACGTCTGTCGAGGTCACGAGATAGTGTTTATCTTTCGAAAAAACGTCTATCAGGCGGTTATAAACCGTAATAAACCATTCGGTCTCGTCATACGGTACGAAATAAGGAAGCCCGTCGCCGTTAAGCTTGATGATCTCGGCGTCGCACCCGGTCAGCATAACCTCGTAAAGAGTCGTCGCGTTGTTTACGATTCCGAGCCGATCATTCTCGTCGAGCGTATCGTCGCCGTTGAGATTGTCTACCGCCAGGAGTGACATCTCTTTCATTTTGTCGATCGTCCAGGCGTTGTCGCTGACAAGCGAGTATACGTCAGGATAACCGACGGAGCCGGCAAGTTCCTTGTTGAAATAGACGCATCTCGAGTTGTCGATACCCGTGATGAAGAAATCCGACAGAGTGTAATACAGCCGTTTGCCGATCTTGAACTTCGAGTTTGCGTTCTGATCCCACCATGGCCGGTCAAGCTCGGCATTGTCGAGCGCGCGGAGATCCACCGTCGATCCGGCGTTGACGACGTTCATTATCTCGGAAAGCGTCGCCGTTCCTATATCGTAGGGGCGCTCCCCGGAACCCGTCACCTTGTTTATCGTTGAGTAGTTGACGTCGAGCACCTCGATCTCGATTCCGAGATCCTCCTCCAGCCGGATGGTGCGCCTGACTATCGCGTCGTTTATCACGTCTCCGTTGAATTCCTCGGCCGCGATCAGATTCGAGGTGTATTTCGTTTCGGTGACGTAACCGGAGGCAATCACGAAGCGTCCCGCGAGTCGCTCGGCCGAAATCGAGGGTTTCTCCTCTTCCTCTGAAGTCTCGTCTGTCAAAGACGCAACGTCGGACACCTCGGCTAACGCGGATGTCGATGGCTTTGTCGTAAGCTCGGAATTGTCTTTTGCGCATCCGGCAAAGATCCCGGCGGTCAAAAGAAGCGCGAGCAGCACTGACGAAAGACGGATAACGAATCTGATTTTCATTCCTTGACCTAAACCACAAGAGAGAATTGATTATGAGAGCGAAATTCTAAGCGCGGGTCTCACGGCTCCGGCGGTATCGTAGACGATACTTCCGTAGTTGCTCGTCGAGCCGTCGTCTCCTACGTAAGCCGCGAGATGCGGTCCGAATCCCGGAGTGCGCAGCCACCACCAGCAGGCGGGAAGATTGCCGGCCTTATGCTTTTTGTTGGTAAACGCGCCCTGTTTCTTCGCATATTCGGTCGGAGCGCATATGCGCGTCTCCTCCGAGTCGAAGTACTCGTTCGCTTCGGGAACGCTGAGCAGGAAAATCCTGTCGCTGGTATCGTTTCCGGCGGGAGAAGAATAAGACGGATTGGCGTCCGCCTTGACGGCGGATACGACGATGCGGCTCTGCTCTTCCTCGCTGAAGGCGGCGCTCAGGAAATCCTCGTTAAGCCATTTGCGCAAGGAGCACTCCTCCCAGGTCTCCTCAGCGTAAATCGGATTGTACGGCTTGCAGTCGAGAGCCAGACGGCTGATCAGCAGCGCTTCGTTGCCTTCCCTCGAAAGCACCAGCCACTCGATCGGCTCGGGAGAACCCGACTCGGACTGAACGTAGGAACCGAATCTGAATACGTCGCCTTTGGCAAGCTCGGAAGGGCTCTTTGCCGCGGCGGCCGCGGCTTCCGCTTCTCTGCGGGCTCTCTCCTCGGCTTCCTTCTTCTCTTTTTCGGCTTTGCGGCGCGCTCTGGCTTCGGCGTCGCGTCTGGCTTTTTCCTCCGCCTCGCGGCGTGCTTTTTCCTCGGCTTCCAGACGGGCTTTTTCCTCCGCTTCTCTGCGGGCCTTCTCCTCCGCCTCGAGACGGGCTTTTTCGGCCGCCCTGCGTTCCGCGTCGTCGTCGCCTTTATGCGCGGACTGAGATCCGGAACCGCTTTCGGTTTTTCTGGTAAGATCGAAAAACTCGCATCTGCTTTCGAGCTCCTCCAGGGCGACGTCAGGGTTTTGGAACTGATACAAATGACACATCTGGTATCTTCCGCAGCGGAGCCTGAACCATCCCGGAAGCGCTATATTATCTTCGGTAAGGATATTGACAAACGGCTTCCTCTGTTCACGGGCATAGAACAGTTCTTCCTTGCAGAAATCGGACTCGAGGGATTCGTTTGAGACCATGAAAACAAACAGCGAACAACCTTCCAGTTTCTCAGCCAGTTCGTCTTCAAACTCTTTCCCGTAATGCAGGCCGTCATCGAACCAAACGTTGTATTTTTTCTGCAGAGCGGCTATAAAAGGATAAACAGTATCTTTGTTGTCATGCGAATAAGAAACAAAAATATAGTGGCCTTTTCCTTTGTAGGCTTTTATCCTTGGAATAGACGGCATAAAGCTCACCCTTTCACAAAACATAATTATTAATTATTATATCATAAAAAGAAACGTCAAGCAAGAGATAATTTAATGAAAAAATGCAGATTATCGCAAAAAAAGATACCGGCGTAACCCCGTTCGGACGGGATTACACCGGTTTTTCATAATAGCGAATGATTAACGTCCGGCTTCAGCAAACCCGGTATCTCGGGACACCTCCGTGCAGAAGACGGGCCGCGTCCCGGAACATATCTGCGGGAGTGTCGGAATAGCAGTTAACGGTGGCTCCGCCGCGATGGTTCGTCAGTGTCAGATTGTCGAGAGAAAGAAATGCGTATGAAGATCCGGGCGGCTCTTCCGGATGGACGTCGAGCGCAGCTCCGGTAATCCTCCGCGTCGAAAGCACGTCGTAGAGAGAGTCGTAATCGACAAGATGAGGTCTTGCCGTATTGATGAAATATGCGGTGCGCTTCATCAGTTCAAACTCGCGGCGGCCGACGATCGTTGCGTCGGCTCTCGCGTGCAGAGAGATGACGTCGCATTCCGAGCAGAGCCGTTCCAAGGATACTTTTTCGCATCCGAGCCGCAAGGCGTCGGGATCGTCTGCCGGAACGTATGGGTCGCAGAAACAGATATTCATCCCGAACGCGCGCATCAGCTCCGCGACGCGTCTGCCGATAGATCCGAAACCGATAATACCGAGCCGGAGTCCCCGGAGCTCGTACTCGTTCCCGGCATTCGGAAAAGATTCGCACCAGATTCCGGATCGCAGGAGTCTGTCCGCGAGAGCTATGTTTCTCGTCTCGGAAAGAATCAGTCCGCAGGTGAGCTCCACGACTCCGTTGGCGTTGTGAGCCGGGTTCGACAGAACCGGAATACCCCTGCGTGCCGCGGCGACAAGGTCGATATTCTCGGTGCCTCCGCGGTTGACCATAATCAGTTTCAAATCAGGCGCCGATTCGATAAAACGTTCGGTTACGGGACAGAGATGCACCATAACGGCTTCGGCAAGCGGAGCAAGACGGTAGAGTTCTTCGGGAGCGCTGACGGCGTCCGGACCTCCCCGCTCGATAACGTAGGCGAGGTGTCTCATATCCGCTTTGTCGGGCGGGCCGAACTCAACGTTTCCGACCTGTTCGAAATCGGCGCTGTCCTTCAGCGCGGAACGGTAGTATTCCTCTCTGATAAAACAGTCCGAAGCGGTAACGAGCCGGAGTCTGCCGACCGGACCGGACGCGCCGTCAGACATTCTCGCCGGGAGTGAATACGAATCTGCGGAGCCCTTCCGAAAGCTTTTCCGCGGGAACCGAAGAGGTCATAACCAGATTGACGTTGTATCTGTCGGCAAGTTCGTCGAGATCGTTCACAAGGCGCTCGAAATCGTCCATATCGTTGTCGCAGATGCGGAGAGCCGAATCTATATAAAGATCGGATACGTCGCTGTTTGAGGCAAGGATGCCGGCGACGAAGCCGAACAGCTGCTTTGCGCCGAAGACGAAATACTCGTCGACGTTAATCAGTCTTGCGCGGTAGTTGACGTCGTAGCGGAGTTTGATTCCCTTCTCGATACAGACGACGTTGCCCAGACTTTCCTCGACGGCGCCGTTCACCATGCTAATAAGCAGTTTTGTCTTACCGGAGCCCTTGACTCCGACGATGAGCTTGATCATTTTCGGTTCCTCCCCGTTATTTAAGTCTTGCGCGAAGTTTTTCGGTCATGTCGGAATAACCCGGCTTGCCGAGAAGCGCGAACATGTTCTTCTTATAGGATTCCACACCGGGCTGATCGAACGGATTGACCCCGAGCATGTATCCCGAAACGGCACAGGCGTACTCAAAGAAGTAAATCATATACCCGAGCGAATACTCGCTCCGGTCGTCGATGCGGAGAACGATTCCGGGAACGTCGCCGTCAAAATGTGCGAGAAGCGTACCGTTCATCGCGGTGCGGTTGACGTCCGACAGCTTCATCCCCGAGATGAAATTCAGTCCGTCGATGTTGGCGCTGTCGTCCGGAATCGCGATATCGCACCCGTCCGACTCAACTGACAGCACCGTCTCGAACATTGTCCGCTGACCCTGTTGAATATACTGTCCGAGGGAATGCAGATCGGTCGAGAAACAGACGGAAGCCGGGAAGAGTCCCTTTCCGTCCTTCCCTTCGCTCTCTCCGAACAGCTGCTTCCACCATTCGGAAAACATTATTTCATAGGGTTCGTATCCGACGAAAATCTCGACGTCCTTTCCGGATCTGAGCATTGCGTTGCGGTATACGGCGTATGCGATTGCCGGGTTGGACATATCCGCGGGACCTTCGGTGAGATCAGACACGGCTTTTTCAGCTCCCGCGATAAGACTGCCGGTATCGATGCCGGCAACCGCGATCGGAAGCAGACCGACGGCCGTCAGAACCGAATATCTTCCGCCTACTCCGTCGGGAACCACGAAGGTCTCGTATCCGGCGGCGTCGGCAAACGCCTTGAGCGTGCCGCGGCACTTGTCGGTCGTGACGAATATCCTCTCCCGCGCGCCGTCAGCGCCGTATTTCTTCTCGATCAACTGTCTGAAGAATCTGAACGCGATAGCCGATTCGGTAGTCGTTCCGGACTTGGATATTACGTTAATGCAGATATCCTTGCCTTCGCAAAGCGCCGTTAGCTCCTCCATATCCGAAGCCGAGAGGTTGCATCCGGAAAACCAGATTTCGGGAGTCCCGTCCCTGCGACTGTTGTATCTCGGAGATTTGATGAATTCAACAACGGCGCGGGAACCGAGATAAGACCCGCCGACGCCTATCACTATAAAAATCTCCGAAGTCTTTCTGATCTTTTCGGCCGCGGCGAGAATTCTCGCGTATTCCTCCCTGTCGTAGTCGCGGGGCAGCGAGTACCAGCCGAGCATTTCCGCACCGGCTCCGGTGCGCGAAGCGACCGCAGCGGCGGCGGAGCGCGCCTCTTCCGTAAGTTTTGAAATCAGGGAAGGATCGGCGAAGGGTTTAATAAATCTGTCGTCAAGTTTGATCCGCATTTCGGGATAGTCCTTTCGGTTTTTTATCGATTATCAAATGAAAAAGCATATGAAGTGGAGGAGCGGAACGTATCGCCCGCCCGGAGAACGCAGGACGGGAATCCGGGATTGTTCGGCGCGTCGGGATATCCCTCCGATTCAAGGCAAATCGCGTGACGCTTTACCGGAACCGCTCCGTCGGAGAGAACTGAGGTAATTTCATCCATAAAATTACCGGTATAAATCTGCACCGCCGGCCGGTCGGTCGACATAGTCACGGCAATCCCCGTCGCGGGTGAACGGACCGTAACCCTCTCGCAAAATCCTCCGCCTTCCGGGAATATAAAACAGTGATCTATTCCCCCGGCGGCCGAAATCTGCCCGTCTCCGGAATTCAGGCATTCGGAAATCGGCTTTTCGCGCCTGAAATCGAAGCATCCGCCCGCGACCGGCTCGGCGTGGCCGAGAGGCACAAGCCGGCTGTCTACCGGAAGGAAGCGGTCGGCGTCCGCGGTCATCAGAAAGTCCTCGCAGCCGCCTTTGTTTCCCAGAGTAAAATAGGTATGATTGGTAAATCCGAGCGGGGTATCGCGGTCGCACTGCGCGGTATAATCTATTCTGAAACCCGAGTCACCCTCGAGAGAATATCTGACCGTGAAAACCAGATTGCCCGGATAGCCCTCGTCTCCGTTACGGGAAAACGCGTAAAAGGTGACGGAGTCGGTTTCCGCAGCGTCTTCGCGGATTTCGTAATCGCAGAGTTTGCGGTCGAAACCGTACTGACCGCCGTGAAGGCTGCACTCTCCGTTGTTCGCGAAAAGTTCATACCTTTTTCCGCCGAGTTCGAAACCCGCGCCGGAAATCCGGTTCGCGAATCTGCCGACTGTCGCTCCGAGATATCCGGGAGCCGTCTCGCAGTCGTAAAGAGTCCTGTAGCATGCCGCCAGAGGCGTCTCGGAGCCGTCGGGGTTAACTGCCGAAAGGCCGACTACTCTTGCTCCGAAGTCCGAGACGGTCAGTTTCAAACGGCTTTCGGGCGACGACAGTTCAAAAAGGTGCGCCGTTTTGCCTCTGAGGCCGGGAGTTTTTTTTATTCTGCCGAAAGAACTGATCTTTATCATTCGGTCTTTCCCTCGTATCCGCGCGGATTCATCTTCTGCCAGCGATAGGCGTCGCTGCACATTCTGTCGATATCGTATTCCGCCTTCCAGCCGAGTTTTTCTTCGGCCAAAGAGGGATCCGAATAGTTAACCGGGACGTCGCCGTCTCTTCTGGGAGCTATGCGGAAGGGTATCGCGATTCCCGACGCCTTTTCGAAAGCGCGGATTATCTCAAATACCGAAGTTCCCTTCCCGGTTCCGACGTTGTAATACTCGGTTCCTTCGCAATCGGGCAGACGGTCCAGCGCGGCGAGATGAGCGCGCGCCAGGTCGACAACGTGGATATAGTCGCGGATACAGGTTCCGTCGGGAGTATCGTAATCGTTTCCGTATACCGACAGGTACGGCAGCTTCCCGACCGAAACCTGAGTGATATAGGGAAGCAGGTTGTTCGGGATGCCTCGCGGGTCTTCTCCGATCATTCCGGACTCGTGAGCTCCGATCGGATTGAAATACCGCAGAATGATGAGCGACGACAGGCCGCCCGCCTTTCTTGTGTCGTCGAGGATACGCTCGATCATCAGTTTTGACTCGCCGTAGGGGTTGGTAGTGGGTCCGACCGGATCGTCCTCCCTGATCGGAAGATGCCTCGGAGGGCCGTATACCGTGGCGGAAGACGAGAATACAATCTTGCCGACTCCGAATTCGGCCATGACACGGCAGAGCGAAACTGTCGAGCCAATATTGTTTCCGTAATATGAAATCGGATCGGCAACCGATTCGACGACCGATTTAAGGCCGGCGAAATGAATGACCGCGTCGATTTTGTTTTCTTTGAAAACGCGAGAGAGATTTTCCCCGTCGCGCAGGTCGAAAGGATAAAACGCGAACTTCTTCCCGGTAAGCCGTTCGACCCTCTCGAGAGCTATCGGACTGCTGTTGGAAAGATTGTCGACAACGACGATCTCATAACCCGCCCCCAGAAGTTCGACACAGGTGTGAGACCCGATGAAGCCGGCTCCTCCGGTAACTAAAACTGCCATTTCTTTAACCTCTTTCGGATATAAGCCGGTCGACGATCGAGTCAAGTTCGGAAAGCCGAGACTCGACGTCCCGTGCGAGTGCAAACTGATTTCTCGCGCGTACGAGATTGTGTCCGGGATAGTCGGTCCTGAAATAGACGTCGCCGTCCAGATAATCCTTCAGGAAACGCATGCCGGTCTCAAAGGTAATTACAAGAGCTCCCATCGGAAGAGCTTTGAGTTCCGGAAGAGTCAGAGTACCGGCAAATCCTTCGATGAAACCCTCGGCGAGAGCGGTAAATTTTTCGGTGTCAAGCCGCACGTTCGGGTAATCGTCCGAATCCTCCGCGGCGGTCGACGCGGCGAATCTTACCGCGTCTCCGAAATCGTATAGAACCGAACCCGGCATAACGGTATCCAGATCGATAACGCAGACGGGACGGAGAGTTTTTTCGTCGAGCAGAATATTGTTGAGTTTCGTATCGTTATGCGTAACTCTGAGCGGGAACTTCCCCTCCCGAATGCCGGAAACGATATACGAGCAGAGTTCGCGGCGCGACTGTACGAAACCGATTTCATACGGTATTTCCGAAGCTCGCCCGGCCGGATCGGCCTCGAGCGTCGCGAGAAAATCACTGTATCTCGATTCGGTGTCGTGAAAGCGCGGGATTGTCTCGCAAAGAGTCGAAACGTCGTAGTCCGCAAGCATCATGGCAAAGCCGCCGAAAGCCACTCCGACAGACTTCAGTATATCCGGGGTGTCCGCCGACTGAAGCGAAACGACGTGATCGACGAAACGGTATACTCTGTAAGCTTCCCCGTCCGAATCCCGGAAGAAAAGTTTTCCGTCCTTCAGCGGAATAAATCTGAGCGTGCCGCGGTCGGGGTCGAGTCCGGAGGCCTTCAGCTTGCCGCGAATGAATCCGGTTACGCCGAAAATATTCCTCATAAGCCCGTCCGGATCTTTGAAAATCCCGGTATTTATCTTCTGAAGAACGTATTTTGAACCGTCTTCACACTTTATGAAAAAGGTTGAATTGATATGCCCCGTCCGGCACTCGTCGACCGAGACGATCTTTCCCGGAAGGTCAAAGCTTTCCGCAACATGCCTGATATCTTTCATCCGATATCGCTCCAAAGGTCTTCTTTGTATACGCCCTCGTTTACCAGCGCTCTTATTCCCTGCTTAACCGGTTCACGGTCTGACGAATAGGTTACGCCGAACCAGCGTTCGGGAGTCTTAAGAAGCTTTATCCCGGCGAGTCCGGACTCCATCGCGGCGGACAGCACCGAGGGAAGATAAAACTCGCTCTTCAAAGGATTCGGCATTCCGCGGAGGAAATCCTCAAAAGCGCGTCTGGCAAAGGGAAAAACAGCCGGAGAAACGCCGAAGAAATTCATAGACACCGAAGTGTCGCCGGGGAGGAAATACCGGTTGCCGGCCTCCTCGTATTCGGCTCCGTCCGGCCTTTTGAATATGGCCGTCCTTTCGGTTATCGACAGAAGTTCTCCGTCGGGGCCCGTCGCGCAGACGCCGCGCGAAACGCTGCCTTTGTCGGTGAGAGTGTTGTCAAGCCGGTATGCGGCCATGCAGCATCCGGCGGGAACAGCCGAGGGATCCACCTTTTTGAGGAAATCCGCGACGATTTCAAAAGAGCGTTTGCCGTAAAAATCGTCCGCGTTGACCGTGGCAAAACAGTCGTCAAGCACGGGCTCGGCGCAGAGGATCGCGTGCGCGGTCCCCCAGGGTTTGATTCTTCCTTCCGGAACCGAAAATCCCTCCGGAAGAAATGCCGGATCCTGGAAAACGTATTCGACGCGTATATGCTTTTCGACGCGGGAACCGACCGTCTCGCGGAATATCTTCTCGTTTTCCTTTTTTATAATAAAAACTATCCGGTCAAAGCCCGCGAGTATCGCGTCGTGACACGAATAATCGATAATAAACTCGCCGCACGGGCCGATCGGGTCTATCTGCTTCAGACCGCCGTATCTCGATCCCATACCGGCCGCAAGTATAACAAGAGTCAAACCGCGCCTCCAACGTTTTAAGATTTATATGAGTTCAAAAATTCCCTTTTAAATATTATATAACATTTTTCCCTTTTTGTATAGGACTAAAGCCCTCCTGTGCGTGATTTTTTGCCTCATTGACGCTTAAAGTGTTGACAAACCCGGTGCAAACGTGATATAATATGTCTCAAATGAGACACTTAAAGGGGAACCTGACTTTATGAACGAACTGCACGATACCGAAGCTCTTCTTTCCTCTCCGGTGTTTTCCGGATGCACGGCCGCCGACGCCGCGGAATACGCAGAATCTTTCGGAGTTGTCGAATCCTTACCGCGCGGAGGGCTGATTTCACTCGGGAGAGAAATGCCCCGATTCGGAATAATCCTTTCCGGAAGCGTGATGATATACGCCGAATCCTCCGCCGACAAACCTGCCCTGCTCAGGATAGCCGCGCGCACCGACCCCATAGGCATCGCAGGACTCTATTCGGATATACCGATTGAAACGAAATGCGTCGCAGGAAAAGAAGGATGCAGTATCTGCTTTTTTACAAGGGATTCCTTTGAAAAAATCACGTCGTCTCCCGCCGGAGAGCCGGTCCGTATGGGCTTTATCAGGTTTTTGTCGAAAAGGGTGGCGTTCCTCAACTCACGGATAGGATGCCTCACAGGAGGGACCGCCGACCGGCGGCTCGCCTGCTTTATTCTTTCGCATACCGATTCGGACGGCTGTTACACCGCCGCTCTGTCCATGAGTTCGCTGTCGCACGCGCTTGACGTCGGCCGCGCCTCACTCTACCGGGCGCTTGAAAAGCTTGAACGGCTCGGAGCGATCAGTTACGAAAACAATACGATCACCGTAACGGACGCCGCCGTTCTTTCAAAGTTATGTTCGGGATGAATAGTTAATAACAATTACGCGCGGTTTCGCACGCATAAAAAAGGAGAAAAAATGAAAACAACACTGAAAGCCGCGGCCCTGTTTACCGGGCTGCTCATACTCCTGACTTCGTTTGCCGCCTGCACTACCGGCAGCGGAGCCGCAACCGCTCCGACAACTACCGCGACTTCGGAGCCGGATTCCTCCGCAACCGAAGAAGCGACGACGGCAGCTGTCGCGACCGACGACACTCCGCTGCGGGTGGCGGTACTCAACGGAACTACCGGATTCGGAATCGCCCCGCTTTACCGCGATCTTTCCGAAGGTAAAGTCGACGACTTAAATCTCACAATAGATTTCTACACCGACGCGACTCTCGTTTCTCCGCTTATAATCAGCGGAACCGCCGACGTCGCCGCGGTGCCCACGAATCTCGCCTCGGTGCTCTACAACAAGACGAACGGCGGTATCAGAGTCCTCGCCGTTAACACGCTCGGAGTCCTTTATCTGATTGAAAACGGCGAAACTGTACACTGTCTCGCGGATCTTTCCGGAAAAACGGTATATCTTCCCGGACAGGGAACCAATCCCGAATACGTTTTCCGCGCGCTCTTGCGGGCAAGCGGAGGAGCGGAGCTCGAGTCGTCAGTCACCTTTGATTATTCCTATCCGAGTCCCGACGAGCTGACGACGGCGGCGGCTACCGGAAAAGCTTCGCTCGCCGTTCTTCCCGAGCCGAAGGTCACCGCCGCAACGATGAAAAACGCCTCGCTGCGCGTCGCGGTCGATTTTACCGACGAGTGGAAGAAAGCCACCGGGACCGAACTCGTCCAGGGCTGCGTCATCGTACGCTCCGAGTACGCCGACGCTCACCCCGGGATAATTGAAAAGTTTATGCAGAGATACGAAGGTTCGGTCACGAAAGCCGCGTCCGATATTGACGGCGCGGCAAATGATATCGTGTTCGCCGGGATCGCTCCGAAAGAGCAGCTCGTCAAAAACGCTCTGCCGAAATGCAATCTCGTCTTTCTTACCGGTAAGACTATGGAAGATTCGCTGTCGGCTTTCTGGGGAGCCCTGTATAATATAATTCCATCTTCGGTGGGCGGCAAGCTCCCGGACGGCGGGATCTTCCAAAAAATCTCCGAATGATTAAAAAAGCTATCCGGACGGTAATCTGCGCCGCGGTATGGATAATAATCTGGGAAATCGCGTCGCTTTTGGCCGGCTCCGCGCTGATTCTTCCTTCGCCTTTCGAGACCGCGGCGCGGCTCTTCGAGCTGCTGGGTGACGGAGTTTACTGGAAAACCGTCTTTCTCTCACTGTTCAGAATACTGAGAGGAATGATTTACGGTACCGCAGGCGGGGTTCTGCTCGCCGTCCTGTCATCCATTTCCTCAAACCTCGCATCATTCCTCTCGCCCGCGGTCAGCGTCGTGAGGGCCACTCCCGTCGCCTCGTTCATAATACTCGCGATGCTCTGGCTCGGCAACACCGCCATGCCTCCGGTTATCTCAGCGCTTATGGTGCTGCCCGTTGTCTATACCGAAATACTGAGCGGAATACTCGACGTTAAAAAAGAACTCATCGAAGTGGCCGACGTGTTCGAAATCAGGGGCCTGTCGAGACTCTTCGGGGTATATATTCCCTCTCTCAGGCCCTATATCCGCAGCGCGCTCAAAAATGCAGCGGGCCTGTCATGGAAAGCCGGCGTCGCGGCCGAAGTTCTGTCGTTCACTCCCCTCTCTATAGGCAGGGAGATTCAGACCGCAAAAAACTATCTTGAAACGACGGACATGTTTGCCTGGACGCTAACCGTTGTCATTCTGAGCCTCGCCATCGAAAAACTTGTTTTTGCGGAAAAAAAGCGAAAGAAGGTAGGCGAGAAATGATCACTCTTGAAAATGTCGGAAAGACCTTCGGCGCGAAAGCCGTAATAAAAGATCTTTCATACGTCTTTGACGGCGGCAGGTGCTACGTGATTTCGGGAAAATCGGGATGCGGCAAAAGCACGCTTCTGCGTCTGATCGCCGGGCTGGATAAAAAACACGAAGGAAGGATATCGGGAGCGTGCCGCGTCAGCATGTCCTTCCAGGACGCGCGGCTGTTCCCCTGGCTCAACGCGCTTGAAAACGCAGCCGTCGGTCTCAACGGTTCGGGCGCGGATAAAGAAAAAAAGAAGAGCGAAGCCTCGTCGCTCCTACTAAGACTCGGATTGTCCAAATCCGATTTCGGTTCCGCCGCCGGAGAACTGTCGGGAGGAATGCAGGCGAGAGTCGGCATCGCCAGAGCTCTGCTGCGGGACGCGGACACCTATCTGTTCGACGAACCGTTCGCAAATCTCGATCAGGCGACCGCTCTCTCCTGTGCGGACGTTATCCGGGAGCTGACTTCCGCCCGCGGCAAGATATGCCTCATCGTCTCTCACGCCGTGGAACCGCCGGGGTCGGTCAGACTCGAATGCGCCGGAGATCCGTTCGGAAGTTTTACGGATATTTAAGGCAATACCGCACGGTTCTGCGCATGCGAACCGTGCGGTATTCACTTTATATTATCATTTGAATACGATTTTCAGGTCAAGCGTTTTTCCGTCGCGGAAGACCTTGAGACCGATACTCTCTCCGGGCGCGAAACCCGCGATTATCTCCCTGATTTCGTATACGTCCGAGACCTTTTTACCGTTGATTTCGGTAATAATATCATATTCCTCCAGTATGCCGTAAGCGCTTGACTCCTCGCCGATCACCGAAACGACCATCACGCCCGAAGCTCCCGGAGTAAAGGTCGTCGTCTCGTTGATCTGCACCGCCTCGTCCTTTACGACCGCGCGTCCGGTGATTCCGAGGGAGACGCCTCTCACTGCTACCGGATTGTTGCCCGAATAGCTCCCGGTTTCAATAATCTCTGTTATTACGGGAACGGCGCCGTTGATAGGAATCGCGAACCCTATTCCGGCGTAATCTTCGTTGGAAAAGCGCATCGTATTGATTCCGACCACCTTGCCGTAAACGTCGATAAGCGGGCCGCCCGAATTGCCCGGATAGATCGCCGCGGAATTCTGGATCAGCGTCATCTTCTTTTCCAGAAGACCGTTCGACGAATAGATGCTGATCTCGCGGCTGATCGACGATACTATACCGGCTGTCAGAGTACCCGAGAATTCAAGTCCCGCGGGATTGCCCACAGCCACCACGTTATCGCCGGCGATCAGATCGTCGGAATTGCCGAACTCGGCCGGAACAATATCGTCTACCGGCTGAATCTTCACTACCGCGATATCCGACACGTCGTCCAATCCCACGAGCTCTGCGTCGAAGGTCCTGCCGTCGCTCATATAGACTGTAATTTCCGTCGACCCGTTCACGACGTGACAGTTGGTAACAATATAACCGTCTTTTGAATAAATGATACCTGTCCCGATCGAGGTTCCGCCGGTCTTTTTACTGCTTATGCCGACGGTGGAAGGAATAACTTTTGCAGCGATTTCCTGCACTGTAAGCACGCCGGAATCGGGATCGTATTCGCGCACGAATATCTCCTTTTCGACAACGATCGGCTTTGATGCGGCAATCGCGGTTTGAACGATAAGAATGCCGAGCGCGGCAAGCGAAATCAGAAAGAGCGCGCTGACTATGGCCGCGTAAACGGCAAGTGCTTTGCGGTTTTTCTTTTTTTCAGCCTTTAGATCTTCTCGGAACTGTCTGTCGAAATCCCAGACGGTTTCCGGGGATTGCGGCTGCGCGTCTTGAGGCGCCTCCGCGGAGACGTCGGCGCAGTCGGTCTCCGGCTCCGTTTCCGTATTGACGTCCTCGGTCGGTTCAGCGTTTTTTTCCGTTATCTCTTCGTTGTTCATCGATTGTTTCTCCGTTAGCCGGCCGGTCGGCCGGAAATGCTAAAATAAACCTGCAGTACTGCCCTTCGGCGCTCTCGCAGGTCAGTTCGGCTCCCTCGGCGTCTGCAATCGTTTTGCAGATGTAAAGCCCGAGTCCGTAGCCGGTCTTGTCTTCGCCTCTCGTCTCGTCGCCTTTGAAAAAACGGTCGAATATAAACGGCAGATCGTCTTCGCGTATTCCTCTGCCCTCGTTGTAAACCGAGTAGACGACCTTGCCATCCCTGAAAACAATCCGGATGCGCAGTTCTCCTCCCTTGACGGAAAACTTGACGGCGTTGTCGCACAGATTGTAAAGAACCTGATGAACTGCGTCCTTGTCGGCGTTGATATACATCCGGTCGGAGTCGGTTTCGAATGAGACCTCAAGCTCCTTCTCATCTATCTGCTGCTCGAAAGAAAACAGAACCGTCTTGGACAGCTCGCACAGATCGAATCTCTCGTCGGTAAAGGTACGGTCTTTCGATTCGAGCCGCGAAATATCGAGCAGCCGTGACACCAGTCTCGAGAGCCGCATGATCTCGCTTTTTATCAGTTTCAGATAATTCTCCCGCTGTTCGGGAGGAATGACGTTGCCCAGTATGCAGTCGATAAACCCCGAGACGGTGGTCATCGGAGTGCGCATATCGTGCGAAACGGCCGAAATAAAGTCGGATCTCATACGCTCGAGAGAACCCAGCGATTCCGCCATTCTGTTAAACTCTTCAGCGAGTCCGGCGGCGTCTCCCTTCCCCCTGACTGGAGTTCTGACCGAGAAATTGCCCCGGGAGTATTCCTCGGCCGCGCGCCGAAGGGCACGGTAGGTGCGGCGGTCGCGTCCGAAGGCGTCCGAAGCAAAAAGTATAATCCCTAACAGCGCGGCGCCTCCGGTCAGAAACGCAAAAAACAGCAGAGAGCGGCGCAAGCCGTACGCGGAATCCGCACAGGACGCGGTTACCGCAAACGGCATGACAACCGACGCCGCGAGAGAAACCGAGCACAGGGCAAGACCGACGAAAGGCCGTATTCTTCCGAAAGATAATTTAGGACTTTTTATAACCCGTCTCCCCCGAAATTCAGTCAACCTCAAACTTGTATCCGACACCCCATACCGTCTTGAGCCGCCACTTGTCGGATACTCCGGCGAGTTTTTCGCGAAGGCGTTTGATATGTACGTCGATGGTGCGGGAATCGCCCATATAGTCGAATCCCCAGACGCGCTCGAGCAGCTGATCTCTCGTGAACACCTGGTTCTTGTTCAGGGCGAGGAAGAACAGAAGCTCCAGTTCCTTGGGCGGAACGTCGACAGTCCTGCCGCGGAGCTTCAGCTCGTACATATGTTTGCTGATTTCTATGTTGTCGTATCTGATGACGTCTTCGTCGGTCACCTGTTCTTCGGCGGAGCACCTTCTCAGAACCGATTTGATGCGCGCGAAAAGCTCGCTCATATCGAACGGCTTCACGATATAGTCGTCCGCGCCGAGTTCCAGACATACCACCTTGTCAACCACGTTGGATTTGGCGGTAATCATAATAATCGGCACGCGCGAGTACTTCCGTATCTCGTTGCAAACGTCCTTTCCGTTCCTTCCCGGCATCATAATATCCAAAAGGATAAGAGCCGGATCGAGCGCCCGGTTCATCTCGAGAGCGTCGTCGCCGTTATACGCAACGCTAACGCTGAATTTTTCCTCTTCGAGGTACTGCTTCAGCATATCGCAGATGTTGACGTCATCGTCAACCACAAGAATCCTGTTATTCATAACGCATTAACTCCGTTGTTCAAAAATCATTAATTATTATATCACATTTTGTCTAAAAACGAAAGAAAATTATTAAAAAAGAGCAATAATAATCTTAATTCGCTCATATTTCGATAACAATTTGCACGATTGTCTCCCGCTGACGCAGTATTTAAACTTGCAAAAAACAAGGTTTGGGTATATAATATAGTAATCTCGGTAAAAAAGGATTTTTAACATGAAACTCGGCATAGTCGGACTTCCAAACGTCGGAAAAAGCAGTTTGTTCAACGCCCTCTGCGGAGGAGGCGCCGAATCCGCCAACTATCCGTTCTGTACGATCGACCCCAACGTGGGAATAGTGCCGGTACCCGACGGTCGGCTCGACGTTCTCGCAAAGATGTACTCGCCGGAGAAATATACCCCGGCGACCGTAGAATTCGTGGACATCGCGGGACTTGTCAAAGGGGCCTCGAACGGTGAGGGACTCGGAAACAAGTTTCTGTCGCATATAAGAGAGTGCGACGCAATCCTTCACGTCGTTCGCTGCTTTGAAGGCGGCGACATAATCCACGTCGAGGGAAGCGTTGATCCGATAAGAGACGTCGAAACGATAAACCTGGAACTGATTCTTTCAGATCTTGAATTAATAGACAGAAGGATAGACCGCACCGAAAAAGCTGCCCGCGCGGACAAAAAGCTGAAAGCCGAACTCGATATGCTTATCCGGCTGAAAGAAGCGCTGAACGAGGGAACCCCCGCGAGAGCTTTTCCGGATATAATATCCGAAATTCCCGATCTGCCGCTTCTGTCTGCAAAGCCCGCGATATACGTCGCCAACATGCCGGATCCGCTCGGCGGCAGCGACGACTCGGGCGACGCCCATCTCGAAGCGCTGAGACAAAAGGCGGAATCCGAAGGAACGACGGTCATTCCGATCAGCTGCGCGATAGAAGCGGAGATTGCGGAACTTCCCGCGGATGAAAAAGCGATGTTCCTCGAAGACATGGGAATTTCCGAGCCGGGACTTTACCGGCTTATCCGCGAAAGCTATTCCCTTCTCGGGCTTATCAGCTTCCTTACTGCCGGGCCCAAAGAAGTCAGAGCCTGGACCATCGTCAAAGGCACGAAGGCGCCGCAGGCGGCCGGTAAGATACACAGCGATTTCGAACGCGGATTCATACGCGCCGAGATAGTCT
>JAGDAM010000055.1 GCA_017959485.1 Clostridia bacterium | reverse complement strand
GACATGCTGCTTGCGGGCATAATGCTCGACACAAAGAATTTCACGAGGACGACCGGGGAAGAGACTTTCGCCGCCGCCGTTTTCCTGAAATCCAGAGGGGCCTCTTCGGAGAAGGTCACGTCCTTCTTCTTCAAGGATATTGACGCCTTCAGAAAGGAATCCGAGCTTTACCGGAATATGTTCTTCTACCACGGGGGCACGGTTATAACCGGCTACCGCATCGAGGGAGAGGATCCCGTGATAACCCAGGACGACAGGATAACGGTGTCGAGAATGGCGGAGACCATGCTCACGGTCCACGGACTGGAAGCCGCCTTCGCAATCGTGTACAACGACGCGGAAGTGCTCGTCTCCGCGAGATCGAAGGGAAACTTCAACGTCCAGCTGATACTCGAGGCGCTCGGAGGAGGCGGACGTTTCGACGCCGCCGGCGCCCAGATTACGGGAATGAGTTTCGAGGAAGTCGGCAGCGTAATCAAGGAAAAGATAGATTCGGTCCTCGGCGAGATCGACGGCTGAATCTGAACGGAGGATATTGTTATGAAAGTACTGCTTAAACGCGACGTGCCCCAGCAGGGCAAAGCCGGAGAGATAATCACGGTTTCCGACGGATACGCCCGCAACTACCTTATCCCGCGCGGACTCGCCGTGATGGCGTCCGCCTCCGCCGTAAAAGAGGTTCAGGCAAAGGAGGAGGCGAGACTGCGCCGCCTCGCCGCCGAGAAGGCGGCGGCTCTTGAACTGCGCGAACGGCTGCTCGGGATCGTTGTCAAGATCGAAGCCGCCGGGAGCTCGGACGACCGTCTTTTCGGTTCGGTGACTTCAAAAGACGTTTCCGAGGCCCTGGAGGCGCAGTTCGGGATTTCGGTGGATAAAAAGAAAATACTGCTTGCCGAGCCGATCCGTCAGTTCGGAAGCTATACTGCCGACGCCCGTCTCTATACCGAAATCACCGGCAAGATCAATATCGTAGTCTGCCGCAAATAACGGGGAGGCGCTCTTATGAGGGATTCAATCGGAGAAGCCGTCAAAAGAATGCCCTTCTCCATACAGGCCGAACAGTCGCTGCTCGGTTCGCTCCTGATCAATCCGTCCGCGCTTACCGATATCGTTGACAAGGTAAGAGATACCGATTTTTATCTGAAGGACCACGCAGGCATTTACGCCGCCATCCTTGAGATAAGCCGGAGAAACGGAGACGTCGACGTCGTCACCCTTCTCGACGTAATCGACAGGGAAGGGCTTTTCGACTCACGGGAAGCCGCGGAAAACTATCTCCGCCGGCTGACTGAGGTCGTGCCTTCCGCGCTGAACATCGGAGATTACGCGGGTATCGTGCTCGAAAAGAGTCTGCTCAGGCGTCTGATCGAATACGGAGACGATCTTTCGAGGAAGGCGTATTCCGAGACCGAGTCGTCCGACAGTCTGCTCGCCTACGCGGAAGGGGAGCTTTCCAAGCTCGCCCAGGGCCGCGACACGCGCCGTTTTCAGGAACTCAGTAAGCTTATTTCATCTCTTTACGACCGTCTTGCCGCGCTTGCGCAGAATCCGGAGGCCTTCGAGGGGTTGAACACCGGATATTCCGAACTCGACAGGATACTCGGCGGAAACAATCCGACCGACCTCGTGCTGATCGGAGCCCGTCCCGGAATGGGCAAGACCAGTTTCGCCCTGAACGTGGCTGTTAACGTGGCGGTCAGTACGAAAAAGAAGATAGCCATATTCTCGCTCGAGATGTCCGCCGAACAGCTGGCGTCGCGCATAATGGCTTCCACCGCTCTCGTCGACAGCGCCGCGATGCGTTCGGGCAAACTCACCGACAGCGACTGGCTGCGCCTGTCGTCGGCCGTGGAGACTCTGTCCGGCACGACGATACTTATCGACGATACCGCAAACCTCACCGTGACCGACATGAAGGCGAAACTCCGCCGCGAAAAGGACGTCGGGCTGGTTATAGTCGACTACCTCGGACTCATGCAGGGCGAGCGGTACGCCGACAACCGTGTTCTTGAAATCGGAGATATCACCCGCGGACTCAAGCTGATGGCAAAGGACCTTGAGTGTCCCGTGATCTGCGTATCGCAGCTCTCCCGCGGAGTCGAATCGCGCAACAGCAAGAACAAGCGGCCCATGCTTTCCGATCTGCGAGACTCCGGATCGATCGAGCAGGACGCGGACAGCGTTCTCTTTATCTACAGGCCGGATTATTACGGCGATTCTGACGGAAAGAACGACGACGGCGAAGAGGAAGGTGGAAGCGCTTCCCGAGAGGCGCCGGTCGCGGAGATAATAGTTGCCAAAAACAGGCACGGTTCGGTCGGGACCGCGAAACTCAACTGGCTCAAGCAGTTCACCGCCTTCCGGTCGATCGAGCGCCGGTTCAGCGACAGAGACGTTCCCCCGGACCGCGGCAGGAGGCCTACGTGAGTTCGCTCCCCGCTTTTGATCCTCCGCGCGGATACGTTACCGCGGCCTCGCTTGCCGACCGGCTGGATACGCCTTTTCCGCGGCGCGTGCTTCTCGGATTTTCGGGAGGAGCCGACTCGCGTTCGCTGCTCGATCTGCTTGTCGCGGAGGGCTTCGACGTCACGCCGCTCCACGTGAACCATATGATCCGCGGGGAAGAGGCGGAGCGCGACGAAGTCTTCTGCAGGGAAACGGCTGCGGGATACCGGCTCGAATGCGTCACCGTCCGCGCCGACGTGCCTGCCGAGGCGGTACGGAATGGCGAAGGGGTCGAAGAAGCCGCGAGAATTATAAGATACCGGATTTTTTCCGAAGTAATGAAGGAGAGGGGAATCGGGCTGCTTGCCACGGCTCACAACGCGTCGGACAACGCCGAGACCTTCCTTCTCAACGCGGTCAGGGGCGCGTCGGCCCGCGGAGCGCGCGGTATTCCTCAGGTGAGAGCCTGCGGCGGAGGATACGTTATCCGTCCGCTTCTCCGGACCCTGCGCGAGGATATCGTCGCCTATTGCGAGTCGCACGGCCTTTCATATATCACCGACAGCACCAACGCCGACGTCAGGTACTCGAGAAACAGAATCAGGCATAAAGTAATGCCCGAGCTCTGCGCAGTCAATTCGGGGGCCGTCGAGGCGCTGGGGCGCCTTTGCGAGGAAATCGCCGCAGATTCCGCGCTGCTCGACTCGATGGCGGGAGAAGAACTGGAAAAGCGTAAGCTTCCTGACGGACGGACCGATCTTTCCGGGGAAATCCCGGCGCCGATACTCGGCAGAATCATCGTCTCCGCGGCACGCGCGAACGGAGCGAATCCCGAATCGCGGCATATCAAAGATATCGAAAACGCCCTGTGCGCGGGAAGAGACATACGGATTACGCTCCCAGGGAGCGTGACTGCCACTCTCGCCAGGGGAATCCTCGGCTTTCGCAAAGACCTGCGTGAAAAACACGTCAGGCAGACCGGCTGCGGCAATCAATAAAAGGAGCTTTTCAAATGTATAATATGTCAGACGACATTTGTGAGATACTGATACCCGAAAAAAAGATAGATGAACTCGTTACGTCGGTCGCCGCAGAGATAGACCGGGACTTCGGGGACAGTCCGAGAGAGCTTCTGCTTCTCGGAATTCTCAAGGGCTCGGTCGTGTTCATGGGCGATCTGATGAGAAAAATCAGGCGTCCTGCGGAGATAGATTTTATGAAGGTCTCGTCCTATTCGGGCACCGAGACCCGCGGAAAGGTCGACATAATACTCGATCTTCACCGCAACCGCCTGTCCGACACCGATATAATCATCGTTGAGGATATCGTAGACAGCGGAAACACTCTCACCTATCTTACCGGATATCTGAAGCTTAAAGGCGCCAACAGCGTAAAGTGCGCGACGCTTCTCGACAAGCCCGCCCGCAGAAAGGTCGATTTCCGCCCCGACTACGTCGGAATGGTCATTCCCGACTATTTCGTAGTCGGATACGGCCTCGATTATAACGAAAAATACCGCACGCTGCCCTACATCGGCGTGCTGAAACCCGAAATATACACTGTCTGACACTAAGGCAAGGCAGCACAATACCAAGGAAAGCGAAATTATATTTGATGAACAAACGTTCCGCAAGCAATCTGAAGACGGTTCTGATCTATATCGCCGTTTTCATCCTCATAGTGTTTATTATTTCCCGCATTACGTCAAACGGGAAAAAAGAGGAGCTGAAATACAGCGACGTAATCAGGTACTTCACCGAAGAAAAGGTCGTATCCTTCAGCGTGAGCAACAAAGACGTGCTCTCGATGTACCTGAAGGACGATCCCAAAAAAGCGGTCACCTATGAACTGAAAAGTACCGATTATTTCAGGGAGGACCTCGGAGATCTGATTAATGAACAGATCGCCTCCGGAATACTCACCGAGGTCGAATATCAGCCGGACGTCATACTGCCCTGGTGGGTATCATTCCTTCCGTACGTAATCCTGTTGGTCCTTTTCGTCGTACTGTATATCTTTATGATCAACCAGGCCGGCCGTAACGGAAAGATGAACGGGTTCGGCCGGGCGAGGGTAAAGACTCAGGACGACAGCAAGGAGAAGGTCACCTTCGCCGACGTGGCCGGAGCAGAGGAGGAGAAGGAGGAACTCGCCGAAATCGTCGATTTCCTCAAACAGCCCGACAAATACGGCGAGCTGGGAGCCAAGATTCCGCACGGCGTGCTGCTGATGGGCCCTCCCGGGACGGGTAAGACGCTGCTCGCGAAGGCGGTCGCCGGAGAGGCGAACGTTCCCTTCCTGTCGATCTCGGGTTCCGATTTCGTCGAAATGTACGTCGGCGTGGGAGCGTCGCGCGTCCGCGATCTCTTCGAGACGGCGAGAAAAGCCCCCGCTTCGATCGTGTTCATCGATGAGATAGACGCGGTGGGACGCCACAGAGGCGCCGGACTCGGCGGCGGGCACGACGAAAGAGAGCAGACGCTCAACCAGCTCCTCGTAGAGATGGACGGATTCGGAGCGCATGACGGTATCATAGTTATGGCCGCCACCAACCGTCCCGACATACTCGATCCCGCCCTTCTCAGGCCGGGCAGGTTCGACAGACAGATAACGGTCAACTACCCCGATATCAAGGGGCGCGAAGAGATTCTCAAGGTTCACGCGAGAAACAAGAAATTCGAGCCCGACGTCGATTTTTCGGTCATCGCGAGGACGACTGCCGGCTTTACCGGCGCGGATCTTGCCAATCTGCTCAACGAGGCTGCCCTGCTGGCGGTCAGACGGCGCAAGAAACTGATCGGAATGCCCGAGATCGAGGACTCCTTCCTGAAGGTCGTCACCGGCCCGCAGAAGAAGTCGCTGAAGCTCGGTGAAAAAGAGAAGAGAAATACCGCATATCATGAGGCGGGACACGCGGTCGCGGGTTATTATCTGCCCACCTCGGATCCCGTGCATACGATTTCGATAATCCCCGCGGGACAGACGCTCGGCGTGACGGTGCACGTGCCCGAACAGGACAGGTTCTCGGTATACCGGGGGGAACTTGAGGAGGAAATATCGGTCCTGCTCGGAGGACGGGTCGCGGAGCTTATTACCTTCGGAGATTTCTCGGGCGGCGCCTCCAACGACATCAAGCGCGCTACCGAGATCGCTCATAAGATGGTGACCCAGCTCGGTATGTCGGATCTGCTCGGGCCGATCAGATACGGGTCGAGCCACGGCGACGACATCTTCCTCGGGAGAGACTTCTCGTCGACCCAGGACTATTCCGACGAGACGGCGGCAAAGATCGACTCGGAGATCCGCCGTATCGTGAACGAAGCGTACGAGCGGACCAAGGCGATTCTGACCGAGCATTCCGACAAGCTGAAATTCGTCGCGGAGTATCTCGTTTCTCACGAGATGATGGACGGCGACCAGTTCCGCCTCGCGATGGAGAGCGAGGAACCGACCGTCGAGGCGCTTGAGGCGCTTGCCGAGGAGAAAAAGAAAAAGAGCCGCGAAGCCAACGAAAAGGCGAAGGCAAAGCAGAAAGAAGAGGAAGAGAAGGCCGCGGTTCGGGAAGACGACGTAAACAGCGCGCAGTCCGAGGCCGGCGAAGCGTCGGAAGAGAACGCGGACAACGAAAGTTCGAATGACGAAGCGTCCGACGGCGTCCCCAAGGACGGCGAATCGGGCGACGGAGACGGTTCAAATACGTAAACGGTACCCGGACGCGAATCCGGATACGGTGGATAATGGGGCTGTAAAAAAGTCGAACTTTTTTACAGCCCCAGCTAAATTCGCCTTGCGGCGAGCTGAATTCGGCTTCACCGAGCTAAATTATGCTTCACATAGCTAAATTATGCTTCGCATAGCTTAATTTGCTTCGCAAGCTAAATTCGGCTTCGCCGAGCTGACTGCGGCGAATTTAATTTAGCTGTCCCGAAGGGACAATTTAGCTATCTTACGCAGTAAGATTATTTAGTTGCCGCGAAGCGGCAATTTAGCTATCGAACGAAGTGAGATAATTAAGCTGCCGCGAAGCGGCAATTTAGCTATTCGCTTGTCGACTTTTTTTACACCCCTTATATGCGGCAATATGTTC
>JAGDAM010000054.1 GCA_017959485.1 Clostridia bacterium | reverse complement strand
GGGGGAAGGTGCAGGTCGCGGACAGTGCGAACACAGTGTCACTGGCGTTTCCGTACACCTCATCCGTCTTTCGTCCTCGCCTTGCGGTCGAGGACGAAATCCACCTTCCCCACCTGGGGAAGGCAAAGCAGCGTCGATTCGCCTCATCCACCGCTTTCGCGGGACCCGGGCTCGGCGAAGCCGAGGCATCTCCTAACGGAGAAGGCAAACGTTTTTACTCTCCCGCGACGTTCACGCCTTTGACGAGCAGGGCGTAGGGGCCGTCGTAGAAGGCGGTGCGGTATCTGTCGGTCGAGAAGACGAGTGCGTCCTCGCATTCGTGGAGGCGGCCGTTGATCGAGCCGCCGGTCACGGGAGTGACCTTCCCGCCTTCAACGAGGTACGCGAGGCGAATCTCGCCGCCGAAGTTGCCGGTGTAGCTGTCCGCCTGGAAGGCGGAGAAGCTCGCCGTCACGAGGCAGGGCCGGTCCTTCAGTTCCGCGAAGCTCATTTTTCCGCGGTTGGAGCAGCCGAGTTTTTCGTAAACGCCGGTCGGCTCGACGCCGAGATACCGTGCGAAGCGGTTGTTTCCGTGTATCGTTTTAAGCACGCCGCGCCGGAGCAGCGGGCGGTCCTTCATCGGGACGCCTTCGTCCGAGAAGGGCTCGGTCGCGATCAGAGTCAGGTCGAGTTTCTCGCCTTTGCCTGTCTTCTGGACGCGGTCGCCCGTCTTCCAGTCGGAATAACCGGGATAGATCATCCAGGAGCCCGAGCGCTCGTCGTAGTAGGAAAGAAGTTCGGGCAGCTGGTCTCCGCAGAGGATGACGTCGTAGACCCCGCTCTTTAATATCTTTTGCGCTCTCGCGCGGTCGGCTACTGTCGCGAGCGCCTCCCTGACCTTTGCGCGGAGAGCGTCCGCGTCAGCCGAGTCGTACTCGAAGTCGCAGTAAAGCTCGACGTCTTCGGGCTCTTTGCACTGAACCACGAACTCGCCGGTAATCCGGCCCGAAGTCCACGAGACGTCGGTGCCTCTTGACGAGACTATTCTGTGTCCGACGCGCTCGAAGAATATTTCCGCCGAATTGATGAAGGCCTTTTTGCCTCTGTCGGCGGCGAACAGCGCCGATATCATCTTCTTTTCGGCTCCGCCGAGAAGTTCGGCGGATTCGCCGGGCTTTTTACGGCTTCTCGCGGGATCGGGCAGTTCAAATCCGGGGTTGAGCGCGAACGACGCGGCGTAGTAGGCGTCTTCGAGCTTTTTGCGGATTTCGGAGGACGTCATTCCCGGAGTGAGCACAACGGTCGTCGAACCCTTTTTGTCTTCTTCGGAACGGAAGACGGTAACCCTGCATTTCTCGGTTTTTTTGGAGCGGCGGGTGTCGAGCTGCTTCTTTACGAAAAAGTATTCCGAGCTTTCGGTGAGCGTCTGCGAAACGATCCATTCGCCGATCCCGCAGGAGGCGAGCGCGTTTCTTGTATTTATCATCAAACTCATAGTATGTCCTCCATAACCGAGCCGGATCCTGGCTTTGACGTACGGACCGCCGTCGGACACCTTGACCCATTCCTTGTGGCCCTTGCCGCAGTAGCCGCTGCCCGAGAGGACTGTTTTACGGCCGGTCATCGTGATCGATTTGAGCAGATCCGGGACGTATCCGGTCAGAACTATCGGTGAGAAGATCTTTCCGGTCAGCCTGCCGTCTTTTATCTCGCGCGCGATGTTGACCATGCACTGGATGCCCCAGTTCTTGGGGTCTTCCATGCCGGAAGAGGGGTTTTCAAGCAGGAAGCCGTACTTTATCGAGCCGATCATCTTTTCGACTGAGTCGCGGCCGCACTCGAAATAGGTATTGGTCATCCGGGTGTAAGCTTTGCGCTCGTAGCTCTCCCGCCGTCCGTTCCCGGTCGGCGCGACTCCGAGACGCAGGGCGCTGAGTCCGTCCGAGATCCCGGTGCGGAGTATGCCGCGGTCGATGATCACCGTGTCGGTCGTGAGGTTGCCCTCGTCGTCGAAGAAAGCGGTGGCTGTTTGTTTTACCGCCGACCCGTCGTGCATCGTGATAAGCGGACTCGCGACGTATTCTCCGACGCAGGAGGCCGCGAGCGCGCGGTCCTTGACGAACATATCCATCTCTACGCCGTGTCCGAACGCCTCATGGACGATCATTCCGGTCGTGTCGGGGTCGCAGACGCACTCGTACTCTCCGGGGATCATCGGTTCGCTTTCGGTAAGTTCCAGTGCCACCTTGACTGCGTCGTCCACCTCGCTTCCGACCGCGTCGAGCACTTCGAGCCCCCCGAGCGTCGAGAAGGGACGGT
>JAGDAM010000053.1 GCA_017959485.1 Clostridia bacterium | reverse complement strand
TTTAAGGCAATACCGCACAATTCGACGCGCACATCCAGCCGGCTGATTTTCCGCCTGTGGGGGTAATGCCTCGTCCTTCCACGCACGCATCTTGCCGGCCATTTTCGTACCGGTTTCCGCGGCGAAGCCTTGAAAAACACCCGGTTTTTCTGCGACTTCTTAACAAAAACCGGTGCAAAAATGGCTCGGCAATCTACGCACGTCTAAAGACGCGGCATTACCCTGGCGTCGAAATCCCCCAAAACCGCCTGTTTTCCTGCGATTTCTCAACGAAAACAGACAAAAAATCATCTCGGCAATCTGCACACGCGAATTGTGCGGTATTGCCTTAATAACGAAAGGGTTTTTGAAATGCGCAAATATCTTCTCCCCGAAACCGGCAGTTTTTTCAAAGCCAATCTGCACTGCCACACGACCATTTCCGACGGACGCATGACTCC
The DNA here is from genome assembly GCA_017959485.1 of Clostridia bacterium. The sequence continues at coordinate 1,202 of JAGDAM010000053.1, read as the reverse complement.
GGAGCAGGTCAAGGATCTCTACAAGCGGCACGGCTACTCGGCCGTCGCCTTTACCGATCACAATATGCAGGTCGAGCATCCCGAACTGCGCGACGAGAATTTCATTCCGCTGACCGGCGTGGAATACAACGTCAATCAGCCGGGATATCCGGGCAAACAGTACAAAACGGCTCATTTCTGCCTCATTTCGCTTGAGGAGAACGCCCCTTTTCAGCCCTGTTTCTCCGAGGAGTATATCAACAAAAAGTACGCGCAGAACTCCGTGCTGGCGAAATTCGATCCCGACGCTCCCCGGTACGTCCGCGAATACAGCCCGGAATGCGTCACCTATATGATGAAAGCCGCCCGCGAGGCGGGTTACTTCGTAACCTACAACCATCCCTCCTGGTCGCGCGAAAACTATGCCGACTACATGGCGTACGACGGAATGCACGCGATGGAGATAGCCAACTACAGCTGTCTTTCGATGGGATATAACGATTACAACGACCGCGTTTACGACGATATGCTCCGCGGAGGCAAGCGTATCTTCTGCATCGCGACCGACGACAACCACGACAAGTATCCCGAGGGCGATCCGATGAACGACTCGTGCGGCGCCTGGACGGTGATAAAGGCGGAAAAACTCGAATACCGTGCGCTGACGAGCGCCCTCGAGCGGGGACATTTCTACGCTTCGACGGGGCCGGAAATCCGTGAGCTCTGGTACGAGGACGGAGTCCTTCACGTCGGATGTTCTGAAGCCGTAAGAGTCAATATCATTTACGGAATACGCGCGGCTCAGTGCGCGCTTCCCGAAGGGGATAAGCCGGTAACTTCCGCCGATTTCAAGCTCCGCGACGAGTTCGACTGGGTCCGCGTCGACGTGATCGACGCGCAGGGCCGCCACGCGAACAGCAACGCCTTCTTCTTCGACGAGCTCAACGCTTGACTCACTAAGGGAACATGAAAACAAAAGAACAACAGAACGAGAGCAAAAACGGAATACTCCGTATGGCGATAGTATCGCTGTCGGTCATCATCCAGGCGCTGATCATAATCGGCCTGTTCACCTGGTTCAGTCTTTACGCGAGATGGATCGAGATATCCTTCTCGATTCTGGCCGTTTTCTTCGTGATCATAATCTATTCCAGGGACAGCATCTCCGCGATAAAGATGCCCTGGATAATGCTTATTATGGTCTTCCCGGTGATAGGGATCGT
>JAGDAM010000052.1 GCA_017959485.1 Clostridia bacterium | reverse complement strand
CGGACGATACGTCAAAACAGGCGTACGAGCGCGTGATTTACCCGTACGCTCTGTCGGAGAAGTGTCCGTTCACAAAATTCGCGGGAAGCTTCTGACGAAAGATTATTCCGACGAAAAATTATAGTAAAACCCGCACGGGTTCGGAAAGCCGAACCCGTGCGGGATTTAGATAAGGCGACACCGCACAAATCGCGTGTGCGGATTGTCGAGAGCTTTTGGTGCGCTGTTTCCCCTACGGGCGCCAAAAGAGCCGGTAAGGCGAGCGCGTCGAATTGTGCGGTGTTGCCTTAAATCAATATACGTAAAGAATTTCGTCAAAAATGATGTATTGCGTGTCGTCGGTTGCGTAGATGTAACCGTCGGTGTAGAGTCTCATATTCTGGACGTCTATATCGATGAACCTGCCCAGATTGTCAACGATCGGCGTTCCGTCAACGGTGTTCACAAACGACGTGGCCGGCAAATACACCCAACCGGCGAATCCGGCGGGAAGCTGCATACGACAGATATTTACATTGTGGGTTTCAATCCACACTCCGTCCTGATAGTAGTACCCTACGGATCCGTTTGAGGCCTTGTAGCAGCGAATGTTGTTCACGTTAATGGTCACGGATGCGCAAAGAGGTTTATTGGGATCCGGAGTCACATGTTTAAAATCTACATAAAACAGTATTCCCTTGGCTCCTTTAACATTGGCACCGTAGAAAGAGGATACCTGAACTTCGCCTCGGGATTGTCCGTATGAGCCGCCGTAAGCCGGAAGTCTGTAGGCAGTACCGAAAATCGCTCCCTGCTCCTCATTTACCAGTCTTGTTTTGGCGAATGACGCGCCGCTGATATAATAGTTGGTAAAGAATCCATCCTGGTGAACCGAGTCATCCAGACAGTAGGGGCGGGCGAAGTCGGCAGCGCTTGTCCCGTCCGGAAGAGTGGCCGGAAGAATTGATGTTAGTCTTGCTTTATCCTCGGAAGCTAATGATCCGTATTCGTTAACACTGTAATTGGGTTCTTCAACAGGGGTCACTGAAAGCACTGTCCCGGATTTTGAGATTTCTCCGTTTGCACAGTGTACTGTATAATCCTTAGAGTTGCTGTCCCAGTCTGTTCCCTTGGGCAGGTTTAGCCACCGGTCAACCGTGCCGGTGTAGTAAATATCGGTCAGCGATTCGCTTCCGGAAAAGGCGCCGTCACCTATTCCTATTAACGATCTGGGCAATGTAACGCTGGTCAGGGATTTGCATCCCATGAATGTCCACCAGTCAATAAAGGTTATACTTCCCGGAACAGTTAAACTTGTCATGCCGGAGCAGTCCCTGAACGCCTGATTCCCGATGGTAATAACGCCGCCCGGAACAGAAAGGCTCTTTAATCCGGTACATCCCGCAAAAGCGGCGTCACCGATATAAGCAACACTATTGGGAATTGAGATGCTGGTCAAAGCGACACAGTTTATAAATGCTTCGTTTTCAATTCTGGTAACGCTTGAGGGGATTGTAAGACTACTCAGCTTTTTGCAGTTGTAGAACAGACGCCAATCTATTTTACTGATGCTGTTTGATAATTCAACACCGGTCAGCGCAGAACAGTCAGAAAATGCGGCTGCGCCCAGAGAGGAGACACTGTTCGGAACAGTTACAGAGGTTAGCGCAGAGCATTCGGCAAACGCTTCTCTCCCAATAGAAACTACACTGTCCGGGATTGAAATACTTTTTAGGCCGGAACATCCTTTAAACGCATCGGGCTGTATCGAACTGAGGGGGGCAAACATGTGAACCGAGGTAATTTGTGTCTGATTCGCAAAAGCGTTTTCCCCAATTTTAATGACCGTATGACCGTCAATTGAAGTAGGAATGTATATATCAGTGTCAGTACAACTTCCGATTCCTGTTATTATGCCGTATCCGTCGACGGTTAGGGAGTATGCCAATCCAAGAGAACCGGTTGCGGGCACGTACGTATCGTTATATGTATCTCCGCAAGCGGTGCAGGTGTGTTTCGTGTATCCCTGCTCGGCTTTTGTGGGAGGCACAACGGTATCGCTGTAACTGTGCCCAAGCGCGGGAATTATCTGCTGAGCATCGAGGACAGTCCCGCATACGCCGCAGTGAGATCCATCTGTTTTTCCCGTCTCGGTGCATTTTGCGGCGAATCCTTCATCCGCGACAGGGGTGTGCGGCAGTTTGGCGATCTTTTCGGTTTCCTTGTAACCGCAAACTGTGCACACGCGGCTTTTTTCGCCTTCCTGACTGCATGTTTCTTCCTTCGTCTTTGTCCATTCACCGAATGTATGGGCTGCTGTTCCGGTTTTCTCTCCGCAAGAGCAGGCATGCCAGTGATTGGTTCTGTCGAACTTCCATTCCGTTCCGAACGAATGAACATGATCCAGTTGAGCTATCGTCTGGGTTTCTTTGTATTCGCAGACAGTGCATATGCGGTATTTTTCCCCAGCGGCAGCCTCGGTCGCTTCCCTGGCTACAGTCCAGTCTCCAAACGCGTGAGAGGAAAAATCGCTCTTTTCTCCGCATTCGCATTCGTGCCAGTGAGCTGAAACATCGTTCTTCCAGTCGGCTGAGAAAATATGCGTGTGCGGGGGATCTGTTACAACAGGTTCCGCGGCGGTGGTTGCTTCAGGGACTGTTGTGACTTCAGGCACCGTTGTAACATCCGGTTCGGTAGTCGCCTCTGCAGTAGTGATGTCAGCAACAGTTGTTTCGTCCGTGATCGCGGTTTCGTCCGTCTCTGCCGATGTTATTTCAGTATCGGACGACGGCGTCGCTTCGGTGATCTGAGACGTGGTGATTTCCGGTCCCCCGCCAATGTCGCAAGACACGATACATGGCAGAATAAGCGTGAGCACGAGGGCTAGCGCTGTGATGGTTTGAAGTTTTTTCATGTGAACCTCTTAAGAGTGAATAAAAAAGTATGCAAATATCGGATTCGCATTTAACGCAATAATATTATACATCAAAACACAAAGCAATTCAACCCAAACAATTGAGCCGGTTCTTCGCAAATGATGAATTGAAGGAAGGCAGAACAAAAAAGACAAGCCTCTAATTTCCGCCGGAAACTCGTTTTCTGTACTTTTCCCACTCCGATTCAAACGGACCCGGCTCGTCCGGGATGGGACGGACGGGACGCCTGACTGTGCGGCAGGACAGCGTCGCGGGATCGAAAAAGGTTTCGCGAATCACGTCCGGTTCCGCCGGGCCGCCTTCGGGCGCCGGAAGCCCACGGTAGAGAGCAGACCCGCGGCTGATGCCCGGATCGCGCGCGTAATCGAGCATCGCGGAAAGATAAACGGTTTGCGAAATCAGCGTGTCCCGCAGCATATAAAGCGTTCTCGCTCCGGAAGCTCCGGCTTCCGGAGCGGTTTTCCGTTCAAATTCGGCAAGAAGATCGCGCGAGAAGGAAAGCGCAAGTTCGAGCGCTTCTTCGCGGCGGGAGATTCCCGCAGCAAGCGACGTTTGCCTTCTCGCCTCGGCGAGAAGGTCTGAGGCGGACCGGCCGCCCCGGCAGCGGAAGGGAAGGGAAACCGCCCGCGCGAGTTCGTCCGGGTCGATTTCGGGACGGGGGCGCAGGCCGGTTTTCGCGATACTGTCGGCGGCCCGTATCGCTCCGACCTGGCCCGCGTTCAGAGCCGATCCGCCCGGACGCACGATACCGTGAGTTCCGCAGACCTCTCCCACGGCGTACAGCCCGCGCACGCGGGTCTGCCAGTCGGCGTCGGCGGCGAGACCGCCGTTGTTGTGCTGCACGCATTCCGCAATCCTCAGCGGCGTTTTGAATAGGTCAATCCCGTGAGAGAGGTAGAATTCGTACGCCGGCCGGTTGAGAGCGTAAAGCCGCTCTGCCGGGGTCCCGAAAGCGATCTCGGCCTTGACTATATAGTCGCGGGCTTCGGGATCGAGCGCCGAAAAATCAAGCCCATCGGGGTTGCGCGTGAAATCGAGAAATACCTGTCTGCCGGCCGCCGTTTCGGCTTCGATCGCGAGATCGACGAGCGAGGAGCGGTATCTGCCTCTCAGCTTCCGGCTGTCGAAGGGCCACTGATATCCTTTGAAGAAAGTCAGAGAATGGATCTCCGGAAGCGTAGCGTCGGGCGCGGGCAGGAGTTCTCTTTCGCCGCTTCCGTCGGGTAAGCGGGAGATTATTCGCGGAATCACCTGCATAAAGCTTCCGCTGACGTTCCAGCGCGGACTGACCGACGCGGGACCGTACTGCCACTCGGTAAGATTCTTTCCGGCGGCCCCGGCTTCGAAAGCGATTCCGGAAGAGCCGGTCTGCGACTCGGGATAAACGCTGAAATCAAACATGCCGGCGGGGCCGCCGGTCGCGAGTATGACGTTCGGAGTGCGGATCAGCGTGAACGCGACGTCGGGTTCCGCCGACAGATCGAGACAAAGCACGCCGGCGACGCTCCCGCACGAGGCGAATATCTTCACGGCGGCCAGCCGGTCGAGCAGCTTAATCCCCCGGCGCGCGGCTTCTTCGCGCAGGCAGCGGCAGATGTCGGCGGAGGTGTAAGGCCCCGCGCTGGTCGCTCTGCCGAGCGGGTCGTGATCGGTCCTGTAACCGACGTATTCGCCGAATTCGGTGGAAGGAAATTCGACTCCCAGCCGAACGAGATTAAAGAACGCTTCGGAGGACAGGGCCGCCTCGCAGAGAGCCGTGTCTCCGTCGACGCAGCCGCAGGCGAAGAGGTCCTTCGCCATACGCCTGACCGAGTCCTCGCCCGTTCCTCCGGGCGAAAGCCGGGAATAGGTCTGCTTGTCGCTCCCTGCGCCCACCGAAGTGCCGGCGCCGATGTCTTCGGTTATCAGCAGCGCGTCCGCAATTCCGCGCTCGCTGAGCCGTACCGCCGCGGCAAGCCCCGCTGCTCCCGAGCCGATGACGGCGGCCGGCGCCTCCAGGATTTTAACTTCCGGATCCATTCAAAGTCTCCTGACGTGAAAACCGCCGTCGACGTCGATGACCGACCCGGTAAGATATCCCGATTCGGGAAGACAGAAGAAGCGGACTGCGGACGCGACGTCTTCGGGCGTTCCGGCGCGCGGGATGGGGAAGAGACCTTCGGATATCAGCCGTTCGTATTTTTCCCTGGCGGGAGCCGTCATATCTGTGAAAACGACTCCGGGGCGTACTTCGTTGACGGTTATTCCGTCGGCCGCGGTGCGGTCTGCGAAGAGCTTTGTTATCATCCCGACGCCCGCCTTCGAGACGCAGTATTCGCCGCGGTTTACCGACGACACCTCGGCGGAGCAGGAGCCAACGTTGACGATCCTTCCGCCGCGGCCCCGGCTTATCATCAGACGGGCGATTGCCTGAGTCAGGAAAAAGGTGCCCTTGGTATTGATTCCCACGACGCGGTCGAAGCTTTCCTCGGTCATATCGAGCAGGTCGCGCCTGACTTCGGGTGCGACTCCGGCGTTGTTCACGAGGATATCGACGCCGCTTTTTTCAGCCGCTGCGAGCAGCCGTTCGCGGTCGGAGGCGGAGTCTATGCCGCCCTGAATATAATCGTATTCGATGCCGAGCGAGTCGAATTCGCTCAGCGTCTCTCTGTATTTTTCGCGTCCTCTGGTCGAAAACAGAATTATTCTGCATCCGTCGCCTCCGAGACGGAGGGACACCGCTTTCCCGATTCCGCGGCAGCCGCCTGTAACTATCGCGGTCTTTCCCCTGAAGACGTCAGTGTGTTCCATTCCGGTTGTTCCTTTCGTATATGCGGTAGTATTCGAGATAGGTACCGGGATCGCGGACGACGCATCCGGTCGGAAGATGCGCGCGGATGAGTTCTCCGCATTTGCCACATCCGATGCAGACCCGGCGCGGATCGGGCGCACCCGACGAGAGGACGTCGTTCGCGAACGACGGGTCCGAGAGAGAGAGGCGTCCGAAGAGCATTCCGTCGCAAAGGCCCTCCCCGATCGCTCCGGCCGCGTACTGTCCGGCAAATCCGCGCATAAAACTCGGGCCGGAAGAGAATACCGTCACGTCGGGATGTGCGCGCTTAACTTCTCCGACTCCGCGGCAGATTCGCGCGACTCCTTCGAGAGGATCCTCGTCGGGCAGGTATGGGCCGGAATTGAATGGGCGGGTCACGTGAGTCGTGACGTACGGATTGCCCATAGTCAGGCAGACAGAACCGATTCCGGCGTCCCGCAGTTCTCCGACGAGGCGTATCGGCTCCGACAGATCGGGATCGGGACCTCCCGCGGGATCGGCTCCGAATCCGTAAGGATAGGGAAATCCGTCGTATATTCCCAGTCGGGACGTGACCGAAAAACCGTCATTCGCTTCGGCGAGGGCGGCCGCGACGCAGTTTTTGAAGAATCTCGTCCTTCCGTCGTAATCTCCCCCGTATTTTCCCGGGCGAAAATATGCCGAGAGCAGTTCCGCCGAAAGATAACCGTGGCAGGCCTTTACGTCGATCGCGTCGAAGCCCGCGGTTCTGCACAGGCGGGCGGCCTTTCCCTCCAGTTCCTCGATCCGCTGCAGTTCGGAATCCGAGGCAACGTTCCGGTCGGTATATTTACGTTTCTTTTCAAGATACGGATTCGACCAGGCGACGAGCGGGCGTTCCGAGTCGGCATATCTGCCCGAGTGATTCGCCTGCATCACGAGAAAGGGAGCAAATCCGTTTGCCCGTATGCCCTCTTCGCGGATTTCGTCGCAAAGCCGCGCGAACAGTGACAGGTTCTCTTCGCGGAGGAAAAGCTGTCCGCGGGAGGATCTCGAGTCATCGCTGACCGAGACCGCCTCGAACCAGATCAGAGCGGCGCCTCCGCGGGCCAGCGACAGGTACCGCCTCCGCGTCAGTTCGGACGGACTTCCGTCCGGTTCGGAATCCGCTCCCTCCATAGGCGCCGATCCGAGCCGGTTAGGCAGCATCCGTCCGCAGAAGGATACCGGGGACGACAGGACGGACGTGTCCTCGGCAAGCGGTATCGAGACGCCGAGTTTGCGGCAGGCGTTTTCGACGTCGTCCCGGCTTTTATATCTGAATTTCGCGAACACTTCGAACGTTCTCCTTGCAACAGTGCTTCCTTAACACTATTATATCACAATTACAACATTTAGTCCACCTGCATTCTTCAATTCAAATATATTGACAAAAAGGCCGTCAGGTGTTATAATTATTTGTGGATTTTTGTGAAAAGCGGCTGCTGTCAAAAACGCGTTTTATCCTGCGGAAACAAAGGAAAAACACGCATACTCGGACACGCAAGCGCCGTTTCCGGAGGAACGGAAATGAAAAAAGAAGTATCGTCTGATTATAAAAAACTGACCGAAAGACTGGCGGAAGTAAAGCTCGTCCCGGTTTATACCGCACGCCCGGAAGCCGATACCGCGGCTGTCTGCCGGGCGCTCGCGGACGCGGGGCTGCCCGCTATCGAGATTACTCTGCGCACTCCCGAAGCCGTTGAAGCCATAGCCGCCGCCGTTGCCGCCAGAAGCGCGGGACTGCTCGGCTCCGGTTTCATCATTCTCGCCGGCACCGTTCTGGACGCTTCTGCCGCCGAAAGGGCGCTGCTCGCCGGAGCCGACGGAATCGTCAGCCCGGGATTCGACGACGGAGTCGTTTCTCTCTGCATCGAACGGGGCGTCCCCTGCTTCCCGGGAGTGGCGACGGCCACCGAGCTGACCCGCGCGGTTAACGCGGGACTCGACACCGTAAAGTTTTTCCCGGCCGAGGCCTCGGGCGGAATAAAGACCATAAAGGCGCTGTCCGGCCCCTTCCCGGGAGTCAGGTTTATGCCTACGGGAGGGATTTCTCTCTCGAATATCAAAGATTATCTCGCGCTTCCGCAGGTCGTATGTTGCGGAGGGAGCTTTATGTTCCCGAAGGGCGGATGCGAGCCGTCCGAGATCTCGGAAAAAGCCGGGGAGGCGTTCCGGATTATTTCTGAAAGCGGTGTGCGTTAACCATGACTGTGCGTGAAGCGGATATCTCATCATACAACGCGAAGAGCATTTTTCTGCTTATGCCGGCGGGAGCAGCCGCGGGGCTTGGCGCTACCTTCCCGGAGGGAAGCGAGGAAGCCGTCCTGAGAGTCGTCGGGGATGAGGAACTGACCGCGGACGGTCTCTCTTTCGATCCCGAAACCGGGCGGCTGACGCTCAGAATCGGGCGAAACGTCAATCTCTATAAGAAACAGGCTTAAATGGATTACAGAGACTACAGAAAAAAATACGGCGGAACCGGAAACGGCGCAAAGCGCGAACCGAAAAAGCGGGAGTACGCCGACAGGGAGGCGCCCGACTACAGCCGGCCTTCGACCGAAGACCTTGAGGCGACCCGCACCCGTCCGATCAGACAGGGAGCTTCGGGCAAGCGCGGCAGGAAAAAAAGCGGCGCGAAGTCGGCCGGCGCGAAGATACTGCTGGTGGTAATAATATTTCTCGCCGCAATCCTCGCGCTGATGACCACGCTCCTCGTTATTGCCGGATCGAAGATAGTCACTCCTTCCTTCCTCGCTTCGAAGGTTACCGCGGAAGCGGGGCGCGCATCCATCAGCGCCTCTGATTTTCTGCTTGACAAGAGCGTTTCCGCCGAGTTCGCTCCTGGAAACTCCTATTCACTTTCGCACGTTGGCACCTATCCGATAAAAATCTCGGTCGACGGAAAGACCTACTCCACCGTCCTCGTGGTGCGCGACACCGTCGCGCCTTACGCCGAGGCGGAACCGGCGACGGTGCGGAAGGGAGAAAGCATTCTTCCTTCTCTGTGCCTGAAGAATATCGCCGACGCCACCGACCTTCGCTTCGAGTTCAAGACAAAGCCGGATTTTGAGACCGAAGGACTGCGGAACGTCACCGTCGTTATCACCGACGAAGGCGGCAACGTCACTGAGGTGGAGTCGTCGGTCAACGTTATCGGCACCGACGCGGTAATCGTAAGCAGCCGTACGATCGAATGCGGATCGACGGTTCCCGACGTTTCGGCTTTCATAGGCACCGGCGGAACCGGCGAGTATCTTACCGACGTTTCGCAGATAAAGACCTCCCAGCCCGGAACCTACGTCATCGAGATACTGTCTGGCGGAAAGACGCACGAGGTCACGCTGACCGTCCTCGATACCGTCGCCCCGACCGCGACGGTGAATCCTCAGTCGATTTTCCGTACCGATCCCGTGCCCGAAGACCCGTCGGTCTTCCTTTCGGATATACGCGACGTCACTTTCGTGACGGTCAGCTATGACCCGGTTCCGGTAAACGACGGGAACTTTCCGATACCGGTCAGACTCAAACTGTCCGACACGTCCGGAAATACCACCTATTACGAGACGGTAATCGAGGAATCGACCGATTTCGAACCGCCGGTAATCACGGTGCTGAACAAGACGGTCAACTTTACCATCGGCGACGCCGACCTCGTCTGGCGCGACGCCGTATCCGCCAAGGACAACAGCGGAGGGAAGGTGACGCTGACCGCGTCGGCTCCCGTAAGGATTGTAAACGGATCTCCCGTCGCGGGAGCAAATTTCAAAACGACCGCGGGGAAATATCTGTTTACGGTGACCGCAGAGGATCCCTCGGGGAACCGCTCCTCGGTAGAACTTGAACTTTACGTCCGTGAACTCTTCTTTACCGACGCCGATTTCAGGGTCGCGGTCGCAAAATTCGTCGGGCGCATGACAAATCCGTCGATGACGCTTACCGAAAAAATCCAGGCGCTCTATACCTACCTGTCGGCGAACAGCTGGAGTCAGATACACTACACCAACGACAGCCAGCACGACGACTGGATGAAGGAGGCGTATTCGGTGATGACGAAGATACCGAATTCCGCCAAGACGGACTGTTTCGGTTTCGCCGCGGTCGCTAAGGCGGCGCTCGAGTATTTCGGATGCGAAGCTTATCTGGTCGAGCGGAATCCGAGAAGCGAAGCCGGGACGCATTTCTGGGTTGTATATAATCTCGGGACCGCCGTAAACCCGCGCTGGTATCATTTCGACGGCACGCCTATGCGCAGCGACTTCAAGATCCCGGCGTGGGCGCTTACCGACTCACAGCTCGCGGCTTATACCCGCTGGAGAGACGACAAGCTGAATCCGGCGCCGCACTACTACCAATTCGACCGGTCGATTTACGCGTACACGCCTTCGACCGAGGTGATCTGCCCGACGCCGCAGATTGCCGAAAAATACTACAGCTGAACCGCGGACAAAAGCGAATGAAAGAATCCTTGAAAAAAAGACTGTCCGCGATCATCGCGGCAGCGGCGTTTATTCTCATTTCCGCCGCCGTATTCTTCCTGCTTCAGGCGCTTGTCGTTCCGAAGTACATGGACAAAGAGACCGACGGGGGAGTCGAGGGAAGTCTCGTAGCCGAATATTACGGCTCCGGGATGAATCACGACGTCCTTTTCTTCGGCGACTGCGAGTTTTATCAGGCGATCAATCCGGCGGCTATCTGGGACGAAAGCGGAATAACCTCCTACGTCAGGGGCTCGTCGCAGCAGCTGATCTGGCATTCATATTATATGATGCTTGAGTCGTTCGAATACGAAACACCCGCCGCCGTCGTTTTCAACGCGGTCGAAATGAAGATCGGGCAGGTCAGAAAAGAAGAGTACACGCGCCTGACGCTCGACGGTATGCGGCTCTCGAAATACAAGCTGAAAGCCGCGAAACTGTCGCTGACCGAGGGAGAGACGCTCGCGTCCTACGTCTTCCCGATTCTGCGTTATCACGGCAGATGGAATCAGCTGACGGCGGATGATTTCAAATACTGGTTTACACGCGACAAAATAAGCTTCAACGGCTACCTGATGCACACCGGAACGGTGCCGCGCACCTCGAAACAGGCGCCGGCGATGGTGTTCGATTACTCCTTCCCCGAAGTTTGCTATGAGTATCTTGACCTGATGCGCGAGGCGTGCGCCGAGCGGGGAGTCGAGTTTATCATTGCCAAGATGCCTACGAACATCTGGCAGTATCCGTGGTATCCCGAGTGGGAAGAGCAGATGGAGCGGTACGCGGCCGAGCATTCGCTTCTGTATATCAATCTTACGAGCGAAGAGGACGCGCGCGTCTGTTCGCCCGGCTGGAGCAATCCCGCGCCGGGTGAGCCGGGTCATCTCGATTTCACCGCGTGCGAAGAAGCCGGACTCGATCCCGCGACCGATTCCTTCGACGGAGGATTTCACGTCAACGATACCGGTTCGGAAAAAATCAGCCGGTACTTCGCGCGTGTTTTGGCGGAACGCTGCCGGCTCACCGGACGGCGCGACGATCCCGATGCCGCCGCTGAATACGACGAGCTCGCCGACTCGTGGAAGAGCGCCCGGGAGAGCGCGGCGAAATAAAGCTTAAGAGCAATCAGAATAAGGATATACGGTATGGTAAAAAGAATCATTTCATTGCTTGTTGCCGCGGCGGCGCTCTGCATCGCCCTCTGCTCCTGCTCACAGAACGGCGGTGAGATAGTTCTCACCAACGACCCCGCTTCAAGTACCGGAACCGCTTCGACCCAGCCGGTAACCGAAGAATCCTTCTGGTTCAATACCGGAAGGGTCTCGATCAGGCCGCACGGCGATTTCGCCAACGCGGAGCCCTATCTCGGGGAACCGGTCTCTAAAGAAGTTTCGGCAAGCTGCGCCTATATCGGATACGACAAAGTCTTCGTCTACAGCGGCTTTACCGTTCAGACCTATCCAGACGGCGACCGTGACTACATACTCTGGATTTCGGTCACCGATCCCGATATAAAAACTCCCGAGGGAATATCCATCGGCAGTACCGAGGCGGCGGTCAGAGCCGCCTACGGCGATTCTTTTGAGGCG
>JAGDAM010000051.1 GCA_017959485.1 Clostridia bacterium | reverse complement strand
ATTAAGGCAATCCCCTCTGACAACACGAGGGTCGCCTCGGAATGATATCCGCTCGTTTCACTCGCGGATGATATATTCTCGCTCACGCTCGAATATGATGTATTTGCTACGCAAATATGATATACGCTGCGCGTATTGTGACAATATTTTCACTCCGCGGCGGTGCCGCGGAATATCATCCGGCCGCAGGACGGATATCATTCGTCCGCAGGACGAATATCATCGCGCGAAGCGCGATATCATTAAGGCAATCCCCTCTGACAACACGAGGGTCGCCTCGGAATGATATCCGCTCGTTTCACTCGCGGATGATATATTCTCGCTCACGCTCGAATATGATGTATTTGCTGCGCAAATATGATATACGCTGCGCGTATTGTGACAATAAAGCGCCGGTCTGAGGATTAGTATTACTGCACCGGCTCCGCCGCTCTCGCCGCTCTCGCCGCTTTGGCCTGCTTTTTCCTCATCTTTTCCTCTTTCCGCGGGGGGCGGAGAGGATCGACGGCGCGGGCCGCGAGGCGCAGCATGAATAATCCGATCAGCGTGTAGAAGACCAGATTCCCGACGAGAATCAGAATCGCGTCGAGGGTCATATTGTTGGTCATCATCCCGAAGAGCAGGTCGGCGATATCGGAGACTCCCTCCATGCTGCCGACCAGCACGACGATAAACCCGATAACCGGATTAATCCACGCCAGCGGGCAGATAAATTTGTCCACCCAGTCGAACGGCGTAGTGATGGCCGCGTAGCCGTGCATACTGTTATAAATGCTCTGCATAAGACCGATAAGTCCGTAGTACCCGGCAATCGCCGAGAAATTCAGCGAAACTATTCCGAACAGCACTACGTAGGTGACCACGACGGCTCCGGCGGATCTTCTCATTACCGAGGAGAAAAAGATCGCAAAGGTCGCCATGGCCGCGGTCAGCCACATAATGTAGAGAAGCGAGAAGATTATCGCCCGGGCGGGAACGCCTCCGATCATATAGATGACGCTGTACGATGGCAGCAGCGACACCGAAACCAGCATCACCCAGCTTATCGAGGAAAGGAACTTTCCAATCACCACGTCGCGGGGCATCATCTGCGAGCAGAGCAGAAGGTCCATCGTCTGCTTTTCGCGCTCGGAGGATATCGCGGTCCCTGCGACCGCGGGCGTGATAAAGACGCCCAGGATCATATGCAGCGCCATCAGTACGTAGAAGAGCACTTTGCCTGCTTGTGCGAAATCCGACACGTCGCTGCCCGAAGCCTTCATCGAGAGCACGGTAATTACGAAGATGAGCGTCGTCACTCCGGAAATAACCGAGAGAAGAACGGCGGAGCCCTTCTTCTTCATCGTCATCCTCATGCCGAAGGACAGTATCGCGTTTTTACTCAGACTTTTTATCATTGTCAATAACCTCTAAGAAGACCTGCTCCAGTGTGCGGCGGGTACGGTCGACGGTCACGATCCTGACGCCCGAAAGAACCATCCGGCGCGTCAGATCGGCGATAGCGGCGTCGCCTCCGGAATACTCGACCTCGAGCACCATTCCGTCGCGTATGATCTCGCCGTCAACTCCGGCCGATCTCGCCGCTCCGACGGCAAGCTCAAAGTCCTCGTCTCCGACAAGTGTGTAGGATATCTTGGTCTTTTCTCCGATCATTTCGCTGATCTCTTCGATCGTTCCGTCGGCAACCTTTTTGCCCTTGTTGAGTATGACGACCTTGTCGCAGAACTCGCCGAGTTCGGGAAGGATGTGCGAACTGATCAAAATCGCCTTGCCCTGATCGCGCAGGGCGCGGAGAATGTACTTCAGGTCGGCTCTCGCCTGAGGATCGAGACCCGAAGCGGGCTCGTCGAGAATCAAAAGCTGCGGATCGTGCAGAAGGCAGCGCGCGAGGCAGAGGCGCTGCTTCATTCCGCGGGAGAGCGTGTTCACGTTCGTGTCCGCCTTGTCGGACAGATTGACAAGCTCAAGCATGTCCGAGATGAGCGTCCTGCGTCCGTCGCGGGGAATCGAGTTCAGGTCGGCGTAGTAATCGAGATATTCGACCGAGGATATCGCGTTGTATACCCCGAAATAGTCGGGAACGAACCCGATTGCCCGGCGCGACGCGCGAACGTCTTTCCAGATCGGTTCATCGTTGATATAAACCTCTCCCGACCAGGCCGGCATCAGGGTCGAGATGATCCTCATCGCCGTAGTCTTCCCCGCCCCGTTCGGTCCGACGAAGCCCACGATCGACTCGCGGTCAATCGTCATATCGAGATCGTTAAGCGCACGGAAAATTCCGTACAGCTTTGTAAGTTTTTCGGTTCTTAAAAGCATTCCGGTCCCTCCCGTTCAATAAACAACAATTTCCCAGTCCGACATATTCTGCCGGTACTGTATTCCCTGGGGTGTGAATTCCGCCGATTCAAGAACCGGCAGCGGAATATCCCGGCCCGCCTTTTTTACACTTTCGGCGTCCCAGACAAGCAGCAGAAGCATCGCCCCCGTCGCGTCTTTCAGCCGGTCGTCTGTTATCGACAGGCCGAGATTCACGTCCGACTGATTCCGGGACAGCCAGAATCCGTAATCCCCGTACAGGCCGTCTTCCGAAATCTTGAAAGACTTTGAGTAGTAGCCGTAAGAGTCCCAGTCATAATCGCGGGTAATGAAAACGTCACCGGCGGAAACGTTCCGGAAGAGGCACTTCGCGCCCTCCGAAATACCCGTGGAATACGCGGACGAATCGCTGTAATACTTGCTGTTGATGCCGCTAACTATATAAACCGCGGGAGGACATTCTTCGTCGATTCCCGAGAAGGTAAGCGCCAGGCGCCCGATTACCCCGTCGGCAAGCATGTTTGCGTCTCCGTCCGTCACAAGCGGAATCACCGCGCACTTGATACCGCCGCCTTCTTCATACAGAGAATTGACGAGGTTTCCCGATACCGCGGCACTTTTCGTCGCGAAATATCCAAGCGAACTAAATTCGACGGGGTCTGCTGAAATGCCGGTAATCCCCTCCGTCTTCACCCGCTGGATCAGAACCGTTTCCCCGGACGTGCGCGAAAGCTTTTTGCCGTTGATAACGACGTCCGAACGGCTGTCCGGGTCGAAGGCCACAATCCAGAGACGTACGCCCGAATTCGACACCGGGGTGTAGTTAAAGCTGTTATAGAGAATGCTCGGAAGCTGTTCTATCGTCATCGCGCGGCGATAAAGATCGGCTGTGCGTTTCTTTCTCAGGCCGAAGTAGCTGTCGAAATCGCTTGTGTTTGTGTAATAATAGTATCTTCCGGAATTTCTGAATGTATCGGCCAGATTCTCCGCGTTCTCGCGTGGAAGTCCGGCTTTTGAGAAACAGGCGTCGTAGAGCAGGTCGTCAAGTCCGTCGTTGACGGAAACGAGGCCGACACCGAGCAGCGAGGAAACGTCAATATCCGTCACGGCACCCGCCGCGAGATCTCCGACCGAAAGATAGGTAAATCCGTTGTAAAGGAAAACTCCGGTAAGGTCTCTGCCCGACGTATTGGTAAGACGGATGGTTACTTTTTCTTTTCCCGACTCCGTGGTTTTTGTAATCGAGGTCGTCAGTGTTTTGTACGAGGTGTCGGTATAGTCGCAGGCGCTGATTATATAGGTGTCCTTTGTAACACCCGACAGTTCGTGCACCGCGGCGTCTCCGTAAGAGACGTCACCCGCGGTCGCCGAGACTCCGGTCAGCGGCGCGTTTCCGCCCCAAACCGCGATACGGTCGGAGCCTCCGAGGGAAATACTGTACTTGCCGCCGTTCGCGGCGTAGATTCCGGCAATCGTTTCGGCGCGGTTGCGTCCAGTCTCGTTGAGATTGACAAAGGTCACGGTCGAGGCTGTGTCTCCGCCCCGTCTGACCGCTCCGTAAACTATGAACAGGAGCGAAAACAGCACAGCGGCGGCCGGTATTCCGACCCAGGTCCATTTTTCAAGCTTCTTTTTGAGGAGAAGGCCGAACACCAGAATTATCCCGAGTCCGATATACGCGCCCATAAAGATCAGAATTACCAACGCGGACGGAGAGCGGTCCGCCGCGTCGTCGGTAACGAAAGCGTTGTTCAGACCGTAGTAATAACTGCCCTTCGCGGATGAATACAGTTCGGATTCGAGGCGGGAGAACAGGTAGGTCTGGTTGCTGAGGCTGTCGGTTACCGCCCGGTCGGCGGGCGAGAAGCGAAGAACGGCAATGTTGTAGTCTCCGTGGCGGTAGCAGATGTCCTCCTCGGTGAAGGCGGGATCTTCGAGCACCGAAACTTCCATCGGCTTCGAAAAATCCGGCTTCACTGATCCGTAATAGTAAGACGAAAGCGACTCAAAAGTCGCGGTCCCCGCCTTTTTGACCTCGGACGAGGCCGCAGCCGACAGGAAAGGCTCGATTATGCGCAACGCCTCGGCTCCGCGGTTCCCCATTCCGAGCACGACGGCTCCGCCGTCGGCGGCAAACTGCCTGATAAGAGCGATCTGCTTTTCCGAGAAGGAGGAGGAGGCGGAAAGATCGACGTCTCCGATAATCAGCATATTGAAAGCGCCCATCATCGTTTCGTCGGACGGGAAGACGTCGGGCGTCAGTGTTTCAAAAACGACTTCGGCTCCCTGCGTGGTCGTAACACCTTTCAGTGCCTTGCCGAAGGAGGCGTCGCTCTGGCTTTCGGTTACATATCCCGCCAGAAAGACCGACCCCGCGAACATCGTGAAGCTGCCGGACGACTCCGCGAGCTTCTTCCCGCGGCTGTCCGAGACGGTGACTGTGAACGCGGTCGAACTCTGCGCATAGTAATGGCCGAACACCGGTATCTCCAGCGTTTTTTCGACGCCCGCCGGAAGAACGAAACCGCGCGACACCGTCGATTCCGACCCCGAGCCTCCGAATACGCCCCAGAGCGAAGCTACAGAAAACGTGACCGTCCCGGATATTTCCTTATCCGAGGTGTTCGTGAGAGTGACGGAGAGCGGAACCGGTTTGCCTAAGAAAATATTCGAGCCGGAGTACCCGACGCGCGCGGATATCTTCACCCCGCTGTCGGCGGAAACCGCGAACACCGCCGCCGCGAGGCATAAGATGAGCGCCGCCGCGGCTAAAATAAGTTTAATTATTCTTTTCATCGTCAGGAGTTCCCTCTTTTTTCCGCGAAAAGCTTTTCGTACTCCGAGCAGACTTCCTCGGCAATCGCGCGGCAGACCGCCGCCTTTTCGGGCGCGACCTCGACGTCGAAATCGCAAAATCCGTTGTCCGCGACGCTCCGCCCGGAGACCGAGCGCCAGACGGTGAGCGCGAGCAGATACCTTCCGATTCCGTAATCGGCGTGGAAGCCGTCGCGGTGAACCGCCTCGACGCCGAATTCGGCGCGGCGCTTCCAGAGCCGGTACATCGCCTCTCCGTCGGGGATGAAGCCGTCGGCTCGGGTTTCTTCGTACATTTTCAGGTAGTTGCGTCTGATCGCGACAATCATATCGTCGGGATTGGTATACGACGTCAGTTTGAAGCGCGGGGCGCCCTCTTCGAAGGTCCAGGTCTGATGGACGAAGAATTTAGCCCGCGGGCAGCACTTTCTCACGTACGCCGCGAGTTCAACGTCGAAGGGCAGGTAGCTGTCGTCCTCTCCGCTCTCGGGACTGCACTGCTGAGTGAACACAACGTCCCACTCCTCCATAAGGAGGATCTGCTTCAGCGAAACCATAATATCGGTTCTGAAGCCGTTAATCTCGTAATTGTAAACCGGCTCCTCCGAAAGCATGTTGCGGTAGTGGCGGTAGAGCGAGCAGCCGCCTATGTAGAGATTGACGACCTTGACGTCCTTTCCGTCCGCTCGGGCGACGCCGTGAAGGTACCGCGTGCAGTCGGAGCCGAAACTGTTTCCTATGCAAAGGATCTTTTTCATGATGTTCTGTGTTCTCCCTTCGCCCGCCGGTCAGCGGCGGGATTCGATTCATACGGCGGCAAGCGTGAAGGTCGCCGTCCGGAAATCGCCCTTGAATCTCGGTATGCAGAGCCCGAGGTTCGCGAGCACCGACCCCGGAAGGGTCAGATCGAGTTCTTCTATCCGGTAGAGCAGACCGGGATCAAGCCCCGGAATTCTGAATTTCGGATTCTGTTTGTGCGGATTGAGCGCCTGGTAGTAGGTGACGTACGCGTTCTTTTTGTCTTTCGACACAAGCGTGACGACGTATTCGTTCCGGTCAAACCTGTTTCCGTCGCGGTAAAGGTCGCCGTCCAGTACCAGCGGAGCGATCTTTTTGTAACGCTCGACGTCGGCCGCGATCGAGGCGAATTCGTCGGCGGGATACTTTCTTACGTCGAACTCATACCCGAAGGTGCCGAGATAAGCGACGTCGGTGCGGGTGCGCGCCGGAATGATCCTGCCGTTGCGGATATTGGGTGAAAGAGATACGTGGTTGGACGACGCCGACAGCGGGAAGACGAGTCCCGTGCCGTACTGGATGACCGAGCGGTCGTCGGCGTCGGTGTTGTCGCTCGACCAGATCTGCGGGAAGAAGGCGAGCATGGCGCCGTCGAACCTGCCTCCGCCGCCCGAGCAGCCCTCGAAGAGGACGTCGGGGAAGGCGCCGGTCAGCTCGCGCGCGAGCCTGTACATGCCGAGCACGAACCGGTGCTGGACCTCGCCCTGCCTGTCGGCGGGAAGCGCCGCCGACCAGTTTTCGGTAAGCGGACGGTTCATATCCCATTTGATATAAGAGGCGCCGCTTTCGGCAATCACCTTTTTCATAAGCGCCGAGATATAGTCGACGACGTCGTCCCGCGAAAAGTCAAGCACGAGCTGATTGCGGCTCGTCACCGGCTCGCGCCCCGGGACTGATATCGCCCAGTCGGGGTGAGCCCTGTAGAGATCCGAATCGGGATTGACCATCTCGGGCTCGATCCAGAGGCCGAACTCAATCCCGTTTTCGCGGCATCTGTCGGCTATCGCGCGCAGACCGCCCGGAAGCTTTTCCTCGTTGACGAACCAGTCGCCGAGCCCCGCCCTGTCGTTGTTTCTCGCGCCGAACCAGCCGTCGTCGAGGACGAAGAGCTCGATGCCGCTGCCGTTCAGCGCATCGATCGTGGCGAACAGACGGTCGCGGTCGAATGAGAAATGCATTCCCTCCCAGCTGTTGAGAACGACCGGACGCCGCTTCGATACCCACTTCGGGTCGATCATATATTTGCGCCAGAAATCGTGGAAAGCTCTCGTCATGCCGCCGAGTCCGCCGTCGGAGTAGCAGAGCGCCGCCTCGGGAGTCTCGAAGGACTCTCCCGGAGCGAGCTTCCAGGCAAACGACTCGGGATTGATGCCTGCGGACAGGCGCGTGCGGCCGGCTTCGTCGACCTCGGCGCTCTCGTAGTGCGAACCGCTGTAGACGAGAGACGAGGCGAAGACCTCTCCCTTTTCCTCGTCGGT
>JAGDAM010000050.1 GCA_017959485.1 Clostridia bacterium | reverse complement strand
CTGACTTCCTGCAAACTCGGACGCGACGCCGACTTCCAGGCGATTATACCCGTCAGGGGCAAGACGCTCAACTGTATGAAGAGCGATTACAAGCAGATATTCGACAGCGAGATTATCGTCGACCTTCTGCGTGTGATCGGCTGCGGAGTCGAACTCGAAAAGGGCGCGAAGGTCAAGAACGCCGAACTTTCGACTTTCGATCTGTCGTCGCTGAGATGGTCGAAGATCATCATCTGCACCGACGCCGACGAGGACGGTTTCCAGATCAGAACGCTGCTGCTCACGCTGTTTTACCGTCTGCTTCCGACTCTTCTGCGCGAGCGCCGGGTCTTTATAGCCGAGTCGCCGCTGTTTGAGATCACTTCGGGCGGAAAGACCTATTTCGCCTACAACGAGCCGGAGAAGGCGGAAATCCTCAAAAAGCTCGGAAGCGCAAAATACACGCTTCAGCGCTCGAAGGGACTCGGCGAGAACGAGCCGGAAATGATGTGGGAGACGACGATGAATCCGGCAACCCGCCGGCTTATCGCGGTCACGCCCGCGGACGACGCCCTCACCGCCGAGATGTTCGACGTTCTGCTCGGCAACAACCTGCCCGCGAGAAAGAAGTTTATCGCGGAAAACGCCGCGAGATATATGAAGGACGCGGATATCTGAGATAAGACAAGGGAACTGATCATATGAAAATTGCTGTTCTTGCCGGGGGACTGAGCCCCGAGCGGGAGGTCTCGCTCTCCTCCGGGAGTCTGATCGCCAACGCTCTCGCCGCGAGAGGACACAGGGTCGCGCTCTGCGACCTTTATCTCGGACTTGACACCGACAGCCCGGACGAATCGCTTTTCGTCCGCGGAGCGGTGCCGGTCCACAAGATCGAAAAGCGCGAGCCGGATCTTTGCGCGGTAGCCGCCTCGAACGGAGGCAGAAAAGCGCTGATCGGGCGGGGAGTCATCCGCCTGTGCGAGCTCGCCGACGCCGTTTTTCTCGCTCTGCACGGCGGAGCGGGTGAGAACGGTATGGTCCAGGCGGCGCTCGAATGCGCCGGAATCACGCATTACACCGGCACAGGGTACGAAGGCGCGCTCCTTTCGATGGATAAGGACATAGCCAAAAAGCTGATGTCGGCGGCGGGAGTACCGGTTCCCGCCGGAATCGTTTACGACACCGGGGCGGATTCGCCCGAACGGGTCGTCCGCGAGGTGGGCTTCCCCTGCGTCGTCAAACCCTGCTCGTGCGGATCAAGCGTCGGGGTTTCGAGGGTGCGCAACGGGGAGGAACTCTCTCTCGCTCTCGCCTCGGCAGCCGCTTTCGAAAAACGGCTGATAGTCGAGCGTATGGTCGAGGGAAGAGAGCTGACCTGCGCCGTCCTCGACGGTAAGGCGCTGCCCCCGGTCGAAATAATACCGAAAAGCGGCTGGTACGATTACGAAAACAAGTATCAGGCGGGCGCCACCGAGGAGATCTGTCCCGCTCCGCTCACCGTTTCGCAGACCGACGAGATCGGACGCCTGGCGCTTCTCGCGTTCGGTTCGCTCCGGATGGAGACCTACGGACGCGCGGATTTCATTCTCTCGAACGACGGACGGTTTTACTGTCTCGAGGTCAACGCGCTGCCCGGGATGACGCCCACGTCGCTTCTCCCGCAGGAAGCCGCCGCGGTCGGCATCGACTACGGCGAGCTTTGCGAAAAGATCGTCCGGATGGCGGTAGATAAAAGATAAAACAAAAACGGGGCCGTAAAAAAGAACGACTTTTTACGGTCCCGTTTCTGCGCGTTGCGCCGGAGATTACTTCAGTATTCTGATCCCGCCGATAAAGGGGAGTTCCTTTGCCTTTCCTCTTACCGCGTTTACGATTCCAAGGACGGCGAACACCGTGAAAGCGATCGAGCAGAGACTGTTCAGAACGGTAAAGATCCAGCCGACGACGGGGATCACCGAAAGGATTCCGAACACGACCCATACCGCGATCTCGATTATCGCAAGAACGATGCCCTGATTGGCGTGGAAGCGTGCGTATTTCGAATCTTTAGCCGCGAAGATCGGAATGAGGACCAGCCAGGAAAGATACGAGAACAAAGATATGACCTTGTTGTCCTCAATGTCCTTGGGCTCGAAGGATTCCGAGTAATCCGGGGTGTCGGTAAAGGGATTTGCCATTGCTTTTCTCCTTTATTTTTTGTTGCTTATATTATAATTCCGAAAGAACTGTTTGTCAACAGAATACTTGACAAACAGACGCAAAAAATGTATAATTGCTCTGAAAATCCGTTTCCGGGCTCGCGCCCGGGGACAAAGGCGGTGCCCGGATGAAAGCTTTCCGTGTTTGTTTGTTCTTCCTCGTTTTTTGTCTTGTTTCCGCTTTTTTGGCGCCTCTCGCGATGTCCGAGGCGGGCGGTATGACGTTTACGTCTGACAGATATACTCTGTCCGCGCCGCTCTCCGGGATACCCGCGACCTTTGAATGCGTGCTGCGGCTCCCTTCCTCGCAGTCGTCGAGGGGCGGAGTCATCATCGGCAACTACGGCGGTATGTCGCAGTGCATCAGTTTCGAGATCCACAAAAACGGCGCGCCGCGCCTCTATTTCGTCGACGACGGCAAGACGGTCTATGACCGGATCTTCGAGGGAGTCGACGTGCGAGGGAACTCGCCGGTGCATCTGGCGATAGTCAACGACACCGTGTCGGGGAAACTGATCTGTTACAAAAACGGAGTGAAGGCGGGCGAACTCGAGGGACTGTCCTTCTGCAAAAAGGCGATCTCGATGGCTCCCGCGGTCGGTGGAGACCTGCGCAGCGGAAACTCCCAGTACTTCAAAGGCGAGCTGTCGTCGGTGACACTTTACTCCTCTGCAAGAACCGCGGGCGAGATCGCCGCGGACGCCGCCGGGACCGGTTCCGGAACACCGATGCTTTCATTCGACCTTTCGGCGGGTGCCGGGAAGGAAAGGATAGAATCGGCAACTCCGGGTTATTATCTTGATAAGACGGTCGCCTTCGTCAAAACGCCTCCCGCGCTTGAAGAATACGCCTTCTCGTTCGCCGTCGTCGGCGACACCCAGAAGATCACGTACGAATTTCCGAATCAGCTTACCCGCGTTTACGACTGGATAGTCTCGAATATAGAAAAAGAGAAGATCGCCTTCGTTATGGGGCTCGGAGACATCACCGACAAGAATACGCAGGCCGAATGGGATCTCGCGAAGGAGCAGATCTTCAAGCTC
This sequence comes from Clostridia bacterium, assembly GCA_017959485.1. The sequence goes on along the minus strand of JAGDAM010000050.1, from coordinate 5,718 downwards.
AACGGCAAGGTCCCCTATTCGCTGGTGCGCGGAAATCACGACAAGTCGCCCGAATACAACAAGACATTCGCCGTGCCCGAATATCTCGATACTCTCGACGGCAGAATGGCGAAAGCTTCCGCCGAGAACACCTACAAACTCTTTTCCGCGGGAGGGACCGACTTTCTCGTGCTCTGCATCGACTACGGGGCGTCGGACAAGGTCCTGAACTGGGCTGGGAAGATAATATCCGAACATCCCGACCGCAAGGTGATAATCACCACTCACTGCTATCTCTTCAGAGACGGGACCACTCTCGACGCGGGTGACGTCTATGCTCCGAATTCGTCGGGGAGCAACTCCGGGGCTTCGAACAACGGCGACCAGATGTGGGAAAAACTCGTCTCGGTCTATCCGAATATCTTCCTTGTCCTGTCGGGACACGATCCCTGCGACGAGGTCGTCGTCACGCAGACCGAAGGCAAAAACGGCAACACCGTCACGCAGATCCTGACCGATCCGCAGAGCGTCGACATCTCGTCGGTCGGACCGGTGGGTATCGTTACGATGCTTTATTTTTCGGCTGACGGAACGACTATGCAGATTCGCAACTATTCCACGATAAAAAAGCAGTATTACATGAGTTCGAGCCAGCGCACGGTCGCGATGCCCGGATTCGGAAACGCGTCAGTCGAAACGACGGAGGAAGAGCAGACCGAAAAGGCGTCCGATGTGACGTCGCTGACCGCTTCTTCCGAACCCGCTCCGGAGACATCCGGCCTTCCCGACACCGGGACCGAAACCTCGAAGCCGAAAGGCGGATGCGGCGGAAGCGCCGGCCTTATTGCCGCGTTCGCGCCGGTTGCCTTCGCGGCGGCAACGTTGAAGAGTTCTCGCCGTCGTGACGAGTGAACCGTTCTTTTTCGCCTTTGGCGAACTCATAGTGTTCAGCGCAAGCTGAATTCATCATTTTCGCCTTTGGCGAAATCATTATGTTCGAAAAAACAACATATACATCGAAAGGTAAGTCCGCCATGCAGACACAGACAGAACGCACACTGAAACCCATCACCAACGGACTTCTCTGGATATTTGCCGTGGGTCAGTTCGGATGGAGTCTTCTTTCGGGCATTATCTCAACCTGGCTCGTACATCTCTACACCGGCAACGTCGAGAGCGGCTGGACGAACGGGATCTTCAGCTCGCTGATCACACAGACGCCCCTCATCGCGTCGATTACCCTGTTCGGCATCATCACCGCCGTGGGACGGGTCTTCGACGCCGTTACCGATCCGCTGATCGCCAGCTGGTCCGACCGTGCCGACTTCAGGGGCGGGCGGCGCATCCCCTTTATGAAGGTTATCGCGATTCCTTTCGCATTTATTACCGCGGGGGTCTTCTTCATTCCGACTACCTCCTCAATCGCGCTCAACAACACGCTCATCTTCATCCTCCTGATGCTCTTCTATCTGCTGATGACGCTCTACTGCACGCCCTACAACGCGCTGATAGCCGAGCTCGGAGACACGCAGGAGCACCGCATAAACGTATCGACTTACATCTCGTTCACGTATATCGCCGGATTCTCGGTCGCGACCTTCATGCCCAATCTCGCCGGCATGCTCAAGGGAGTCGCCGGCAGCGACGAGGGCGGCATCCGCCTCGCGATAGGAGTTCTGTCGGCGGTAGCCGCGATCGCGATGATTCTTCCGGCTTTTCTTATCAAAGAAAGGGATTACATCAATTCGAAGCCGGTCAGGACGCCCGCATTCAAGTCTCTCGCTGCTACGTTTAAGAACTCCTCCTTCCGCCGGTTTATGTATTCCGACGTCATCTACTTCTTTGCCGTCACTCTTTTCCAGACCGGACTTGCCGACTTTGAGACCAACCTGATGGGCATCGGATCGGACAAGACCTTCCTTCTGACCGTCCTGATGACCGTCGTCAGTCTGTCGCTCTATCCGGTCGTCAACAAACTGGCTCCGAAGACAGGCAAGAAGAAAATGATCATTGTCGGCTTCTTCGTGTACGCCTTCGTGTTTCTTATCACCGCCGTGTCGAGCGGAGCGACGCTCGGAACGGTGCATATCTTCGGCATCATAGTCGCCGTGCTCGCGGGAATCCCGATGGCTATTCTCGGAATCCTTCCGCAGGCCTGCGTTGCCGACGTATCCGAGCTGAGCACGCTTGAAACCGGCGAAGACCGCAGCGGCATGTTCTTCGCCGCGCGTACCTTCGCGATGAAGCTCGGGCAGGCGATCGCGATGCTCGTATACACGTCGGTCACTGCCGCCCGGCTCGTCAACGGCGCCGAGACGGTGACGACCGGCCAGTACCGCACCGCCGCCTTTATCGCTACCGGCACCTGCCTTGCCGGCGCGCTGCTCTTCTTCCTTTACAAAGAAAAAGACGTTCTCTCGCGGATAAGGGAACTCCGTTCCGCCGGGAAACGCGACTGAACGCGAGGTGACGTTATGAACTGCGCAGATATCAGCGTAATCCCTTCCGCCGCGTACGACCGGATAATGGACGAATACGTCGAACCGCTCCTCGAGTCCTCGCGTACCGCGTCCGGATTTTTCGAGGGCTCGGGCGGGGCGTCCCTCTATTACGAGGCGTATCGGGCGCCGTCCGCGAAGCGGAGCGTAATAATTCTTCACGGCTACACAGAGGGTGTCGTCAAATACCGCGAGTTTGTCAAATATCTGCTCGACAACGGCTCGGACGTTTATTTATACGACCAGCGCGGTCACGGACGCAGCACCCGCGACGTCCCGGACAAGACGCTTACGCACGTTGAGCGGTTTACCGATTACGTCGACGATCTTTCCGCGTTTGTCGAAAAGATTGTCCCGAAGGATATGCCGGTCTTCCTCTTCGCGCATTCGATGGGCGGAGCCGTGGCGTCCCTCTATCTCGAAAGGCGTCCCGGAACCGTCGCCGGAGCCGTTCTGTCATCTCCGATGATCAGTCCCTCGACCGGCAGCTGGCCGGCCTGGGTCGGACGCCTTATCTGCCGCGCAGCCATCCTGTTCGGGGGCGCCAAAAAGCGGATTTTTCTCTCGCACGAGTATCCCGGAGAGGAAAAGTTCGAGGACGCCTGCTCTTCGGGTAAAGCAAGGTTTTCACGCTACGAGCTTTTCAAGAGATCCAATCCCGATTACCAGAACTATTCTCCGACCTACCGCTGGACGCTCGAGTCGATGCTCGTGCCCGGCAAGATGCTGAAAGCGGGAGAACCCGAAAAGATCGACGTCCCGATGCTGGTCTTTACCGCCGGGAAGGATACCGTAGTCAGCACCGACGCGATCCGCGCCTTCGCGGCCCGCGTGCCCTCCGCTGAGGTCGTCGATTTCCCCGAAAGCAAGCACGAACTCTGCTATTCGACCGACGCCGACGTCGCCCGTCTCGCCGGTCTCACCGTCGGCTTTTTCGAAAGCCGTACCGTCACCGAACGATAACGGATCCGGAAGCGTTTCTGGCCAATGAACAAAAAAGCCGAGAAAGCGGTCATTATCGTATCGCTGACAATCATAATCGTATTATTCGTCCTGTTTCTGCGAAACATCGTCGTCCCGCTCGTGAAGGCGGAGTTCGCGAAAGATCTCGATACCGCGAGCGACCTTTTGCGTTCGCACGGGCTTTTCGGAGCGCTATCGATCACGGTAATCGAGGCGCTTCAGATGGTCGTCATCTTCATCTCCGCCGAGTTCATTCAGATATCTGCCGGACTCAGCTACCCTTTCCCGCTGGCGGTTCTTCTATGCGACGCCGGTGTCTGTCTCGGGGCGACGATCATTTTCGTTCTCGTCAGAACCTTCAGATACAGCTCGTCGACCTACGAAAAGCGGAAGGGAAAGATAGACCGGCTGTCGCGCGGCTCGATCAACACCGACGGGAGCATGATGATGCTTATGTATTTTCTGCTCTTTATGCCGATCATACCCTTCGGAGCCATCTGCTACCGGGGTGCCGCGTCGCGCCTCCCCTACCGCAAGTATATACTCACGATGGCGACGGGTGCCGTTCCGTCTATCCTGACCTCCATCCTCATGGGCAGCGCCGCGCGCCTGTTTATCACAAATCAGATCCCGATCGGGTATCTGATACTGATCATCGTTGCCTGCGCGGCGGCGCTCTTCGCGCTTATATTCTTTTTCCTCAAAAAGATCTACTTCAAACAAAACGACGGAACACCCGATTCGATAGTTCACACCGCGCTGTTCGGACTCGCTCACCTGCTCAGGTCCCGCCGTCAGAAGCTGACGGTTGACCCGGGCGAAATTGAGAGAGCCGAAGAACCGTTCGTGATGATGTCGAATCATCCTTCGTTTTACGATTTTTACTATATCGACCGGCTGCCGGTCTCGAGACGCTCGGCGATAGTTGCGAACGAGTATTATATGCGGCTGCCCTTCTTGCGCCGGCTCGCCGCCAAGACCGGACTCATCCCGAAAAAGCTTTTCACCTCCGACGTCCGCTCGGTCGGCGGCATCCTGAAGATGATCCGCAAGGGCTATTCGGTGACCGTCTTCCCGGAAGGACGCCTGTCGGTTGACGGGACGACGTATCCGATCGTCGGCGGCACGGGCGGCTTTTTCAGGCGGCTCGGGAGGGACCTTGTTCTCGTAAACATATCGGGAGCTTACTATTCGAAACCCAAGTGGCGCCGAGCATTCTTCAGGTCGGATATAACGGTCAGAGTCACCCGTGTGATTAAGGCGGACGAGCTGGCGGCGATGACGGCCGAAGAGGTTGACGCCGCAATCGCGGAGGGTATTTCGAGCAGGGGAGGCGATCTTCCCGCCCGTCCCTACCGCCGGCGGGATCTTGCCGAAGGCGTCGAGAAGCTGCTTTACCGCTGCCGCGACTGCGGCGCTCTCTATTCGCTAAAAGGTTCGGGGATGACCGTAACCTGCCGCGCCTGCGGCAAGGAACTCACCCTTGACGGATACTACCGCTTCGGCGACGGAAGCACGCTTTCCGACTACTACCGCGATATTCTGAATACCGAGAGAAGAGAACTTGACTCTGTCCGGCTCGAGACGCGCGCGGATGTCAAAATATTCCGGAAAGAGGGAAGACCCGGCCGCGAGACCGGGACCTGCCGGATGGACCGCGAAACCTTTGAGTATATTCCGGACTCCGGAGAGGGATTCTCGATACCGATGAGCAATCTGGAGGCGCTCGCCTTCTCCTGCGGCGAGGAATTCGAACTATATCACGGCGACGATCTGTATTATTTCTATCCGTCCGAAGAGGATAAGCGGGAAGGCGGCGCGTACGGTTATTCAAACCGTCTGCAGACCGTCCGCTGGGGCGCCCTTGCCGACCTGCTGACCGAGAGAAGAAGAAACAGCGCCGCGAAAGAAGAATAAACAGAATAAACAGACTTCAGGCAATACCGTGCAGACCGAGTGTGCGGTATTGCCTTTGTTTATCGAAGAAGACCGCTATGGAGCGATCGCCTTGCGGAAACCGTATTTTATGCCTTCCCTCGGGAGAAGGTGTCGGCGGAGCCGACGGATTTCTATCAAACAGTGCCACCGGTGTTGCAAAGCGAGAATCGTTGCAGGGATGCGACGACTCATCCGCCGCTTCCGCGGCCCTCCTTCCCCAGCCGGGGAAGGTAAACGTAGATGTTATTTGGGATATCACCAATATGCTTGGGTATGAATCAATTCATCGACGTTATAGTTTTTTCTTGTTGAGTAAGCTTTGAAGAGGCGATTCTCTGTT
>JAGDAM010000049.1 GCA_017959485.1 Clostridia bacterium | reverse complement strand
TGGTGCGGCTATTACGACGGCAACGAAAAATCGAAGCGCGTGCAGGAAAAGCTCGGCTTTGTCTACCATCATTCGGCGGATGACGTGCCGGTTCCCCAGATGGGCGAGACGCGCCGCGGCCACTCCAATCTCATGACGCGGGAGGACTGGCTCAAAAAGTACCGCGGCATGAATATCCTCCGCTGTTCCGACCGTTCGGAGTGGCGCCGGTGGCTCTCGGAGCATTTTGAGACCGATAGCGAGGTCTGGTTCTTCTTTCCCTCGAAGGATTCGGGCGAGACGGGAGTTTCCTACAACGACGCGGTCGAGGAGGCCCTCTGCTTCGGCTGGATCGACGGCCGCGCCGGGACGCTCGACGCGTCTCACGGACTGCGCAGATTCACACCGCGCCGGAAGGGAAGTCTCTATTCGAGGCCGAATATCGAGCGGCTGATACTGCTCGACTCGCAGGGCGCGATCCATCCGAAGATCAGGCCGTCGGTCGTGAGCGTTATCGCCGAGCCCTTCGTCTTTCCGGAGGATATCACAGACGCCCTGCGCGGCGACGCCGAAGCGTGGAAAAACTACAATTCATTTTCGGAGCCGTATAAAAGAATACGCGTGGCATATATCGACGCGGCGCGGAAACGTCCGGATGAATTCGCGAGGCGACTATCAAGCTTTATCAAAAGCTGCCGCGAAAACAAGATGATAACCGGCTACGGCGGCATCGACAAGTATTACGGGAGAAAGTAATGGCTGAACTGAAATTCAAATACGTAAGGATCCAGGGCAAGGAACTGGCCCGGAACACGATGTACGCGAAAGGCATCTTCAGCATGTGCTGGAAGCTGATTCAGAACGACGTGATGGACGAGGAGGACGCGGGGCTCTATCGCGAGATAGACGACTGGTTCGCGGAAAACCTTCCCTGGCCGCCTCAGTGCAAGAGACGCGAGCCGGTCATCTGCTGGTTCAAGACCGAGAACGCCGACGAGATGATGAAGATGATCCGTCCGGCGCTCTGGCTGCTCGAGAGGTACGGCCATCCATATTATCTCGTCTATACGAACACTCCGGGCGAGATCGTTTACGAGGATAAATACCAGGTGGTGACGAAGGTCGACGGCTTTCTGCAGATCGACGAGCTTCAGCCGTCCTGGTCGCCGGACGACGGCACGGACGGGGAATGACGGAGCTGTAAAATAATAATGATAAAGCGGCATCAACTATGAAACACTTTTTTATTTTTCTCATTGTAGTATCGGTTATCGGAGCCGTAGCATATTTCGTTTACAAGTTTATCAACAAAAAGATCAACGACACGATCCTGAAAACCAGTCCAAAGATCGATGCACTTCTTAAACTGAACGAAACCGTTGATTTTCACGTAATTCCTCCGTGTTTCAGTGTATTAAAACACTATGACAATAAAGGTAATTACAACAAGATAGATCCGGCTTACATAATGACCGCGGAGGTCCGACGGAACATACCTTATTACTCGGATTACATAAAAAAGATTCACGAAAACAGAGAAATCCAGAAAAAGTACGATTGTCAAGTGTCTGAAATCTTTTCAAAAGAATATCCGGTCGACTTCAAAGCTTTGAAAATCAGTGAGCGGACTTACAGGGAAAGAGAGAATAAGTTTTTTAATGAACGCAAACTGAATCTGGTGACAGACTGCCGATTCGTTGCAACGATGACCTATTCTTCACCACAGGGGCGCGTTAATCTGACAAAAAGCACGACGCTATACGCGAATGACATAGAGGCGTGTATCGAGAGCATTTCACGGTCCCGGCTTGATAAAAAGACTTATGCGGGGCTTGCCGCCGTCGAGCGAGGCGAAATCAGCGATTCTCTCAGGTATGATATCCTCAACCGCGACGGATTCAAGTGTGTAATATGCGGAGCGACCGCAAGGCAGGGCGCCCGGCTCCACGTTGATCATATCATTCCTGTTTCCAAAGGCGGGAAAAGCGTTCCGGAAAACCTTAGAACCTTGTGCGAGAGGTGCAACATAGGAAAAGGAGCCAAAATTGAGGGTGGCGCGTCTTCCATAAGGCGTTCCCAACCCAAAGAGGAGGAAGATCAAATCTGCGGCTGGTGCGGAGCAAAACTTGTCTTGAGATGCGGAAGTCTCGGTGAGTTTTACGGTTGCTCTAATTATCCAAGATGCAGATTCACTAAAAATATCAAATGAATAATAACAACTTGTGTCCAGACCGCGTTCCGGAATCAGATTGCGGTTCGGAAAAGGAACTCAAGCTTTCCCTAAATGACGCCGAATGGCCGTACGAATATACCGATCACGACAGGCAGATAGTCAGGGCGATAGTCTATGACGGTGAGGGATATTTTTATTTCGTCCGCGCCGTGAGAAACGATTCTTTCGTTAACGGAACGCTCATCGAGACGGCGGGAGGCGGAGTAGAGCCGGGCGAGGATCTGCCGACCGCGGTCAGACGCGAGCTTCGCGAGGAGCTCGGCGCCGAGGTGGAAATTACCCGCAAGATAGGCGTCGTAAGCGATTATTACAATCTGATACACCGGCACAATATCAACAATTATTTCCTTTGCAGAGCGGTATCGTTCGGAGGGAAAAGTATGACGGAAGAGGAAATCGAGGATTTTCATCTCTCGACCCTCCGTCTGACCTATGAAGAGGCGCTCGCGGAATACGATAGGCGGAAAGAGACGCGGCTCGGCCGGCTGATCGCCGCGCGGGAAATTCCGGTTTTAATCGCGGCCGCAGGCATTCTCGCGCGCTTGGCGAGAGAAGTGAAACAACCATAATTAGGGCAATACCGCACAATTCGACGCGCACGTCTTGCCGGCCCTTTCGGCGCTTGTATTGACGTCGAAATCTTGAAAAACCGCCTGTTTTTCTGCAATTTCTCAGTCAAAACAGGCGCCAAAATTACTCGACAATCCGCACGCGCGATTTGTGCGGTATTGCCTTAGATCTAAAAAGAGAGGCAAGGAAATGGCGGAAGAAAAAAGATTTGCAATGGCGACCTGGCGCATAATGGAGGCGCTGCTTGAAACCGACAACCTCGAAGAGGCGCTGTCGGGGAGCCTTGAGATAATCGTCGACGAGCTCGGCGGCGAGGCGGGAGCGATCTGGCTGCTCGACGGCAAAACCGACAACATAAGCCCGGTATTTCACGTCGGGCCGGCGGATATTTCGGGTGTCACGGTTGAAAACGGAACCGGAATCGAAGGGATCGTTACAAAAACCGGCAAGCCGGTGCTGCTGGAGGACGCCTCCCGCGATCCGCGCTTCGAAGGCACCGCTTTCGACGATCAGGGCTTCGCCGTCCGGAGTATGATCTGCGTCCCGCTGAACAATCTGCACGAGGTCATCGGATGCGTGCAGATCGTCAATAAAAAGGACGGAGGCTACTTTGACGACGAGGAACTGAAACTCTGCGAGAGGATGGCGGCGCTGGCCGCGATCACGATCGAGGAAAAGGGGCTCGCGGTCGATCAGGGAGAAAAGAAAGAAGTCCTCGCCGTTCTGAAAAATATAACCAAGGAGTACCCGTCGGGAGACGGCGTGCTTCAGGTGCTCAAGGGGATAAATCTCGAAATATTCAAAAACGAATTTGTCGTCGTGCTCGGCGAGTCGGGCTGCGGCAAATCAACGCTTATGAATATCGTCGGCGGAATCGATACGATGACCGGCGGCGAACTCATCGTCGACGGGAAGGATTTCTCGCGGATGACCGAGGACGAACTGACCGAATATCGCCGCAGAAAGATAGGTTTCATCTTCCAGGCCTACAACCTGATGCCGAACCTGACGGCGCTCGAGAACGTGCAGCTGATAGCCGAGCTCGCGGACGGATCGATGCCGCCCGAAGAGGCGATAGATAAGGTGCGCCTTAGCGACCGGAAGGACAATTTTCCCTCGCAGCTCTCGGGCGGACAGCAGCAGCGCGTGTCAATCGCGCGGGCAATCGTCAAGCGTCCGGCACTGATACTCGCCGACGAACCGACGGCGGCGCTCGATCACGCGACGGGCATTGAGGTGTTGAGCGTCATAGAGGATATTGTAAGGCGCGACGGGGCGTCGGTTCTGATGGTCACGCACAACTCGGAGATCGCCAAAATGGCCAACCGCGTTATAAAGATGCGGAACGGAAAGGTCTCGTCGATACGCGTAAACCGGAATCCGCTTCACGCGGAAGAACTTGTCTGGTGAGCAGATGAAAAGAACACAGTGGAAAGACGCGTTTCGGAACATCCGGAAGCAGGCAGTGTCGTATCTCTCGGTCGTTCTGATCGCGCTGCTCGGCGCCGGGTCCTTTTTGAGCATCAGCTACGCGTCGGATTCGATGCGCAAAAACTGCGCGGAAAACTACGACGCGATGAAATTCCGGAACATCGAAGTGATATCGACGCTTCTCCTGACGCCGGACGACCTCGACGCGCTGCGGGGACTCGACGGCGTGACGGAGGTCGAGCCGGTCTGGCAGGCGGGCTGCAATCTCTTTCTGAACGATAAAAAGGCGAAGGCGACCTTTATCACACCGGGAGAAAAAATCAACGTTCCGGTTGTAAAAGAGGGAAGACTTCCGGAAAACGTTACCGAGTGCGCCGTCGAAAGCCGCATAGCCGAGGCGCTGGACCTCCGCGTCGGCGACGTTATCGAAAGTTACGAGATGACCGACGATCTCGGGCAGTATTTTTCGGTCTGGGAGCCGATGACAGTCACGGGAATCGTCGAACATCCCGATCATCTGAGCACAAGTCTGGAAGAGACCGGATACGTTATCGTCGTTTCTTCGGCATTCGATCACGAAAATCTCGAAGGAAGCTGTATGAAGGCGGAGATACTCATCGGTTCGATGGAAGGTATTGACCGCTTTTCAAATCGAGCGAAGACGATATCCGCCGGGATGATCGAAAAGATCGAAGCGCTGGCAAAGGAGCGCACGCCGATGCGCGACGCCGCGGTGAAGGAAAAGGCATATGCCACACTCGACGAATACGAAAAGAACTACAAAGAGTTTCTTGCCGAAGCGAAAGACGACCTTGAGAAGCTGAAAGCCGATCCGAACGCCTCGAAGGAGGATATCGAAGACTGCGAGAGCCGCATTTCGTCCTACGAGGAGTCGCTTGCCGGCCTGGACGATATGCGCGCATCGGTTGAAGAGACGGCCAGGTCGCGCTGGGTCGTGCTGGACGAGCGGGGAAGTCCGAGCTTCGTTCAGCTGCTCGCCGGAGCCGAGAATATCGGCAGCCTCCGCACCTCGTTCGCGCTCATGTTCATCGTGATAAGTCTGCTCGTCGTGTTTGCGACGGTCAGCAAGATGGTGGACGAGCAGCGTACGCTGGTCGGCACCGAAAAGGCGCTCGGCTTTTACAAACGCGAAATACTCGGAAAATATCTTCTGTACGGAGTCAGCGGCACGCTGATCGGCAATATTGCCGGTACGCTTGCGGCGCGCTTCGTGCTCGAAGGAATCGCGCTCGGCGGATACGGAAAGTACGTCAGCGTGGATATTACAAGATCGAGATTCTCTCCCGGAATCACAATCGCTGTTATCGTCGTCAGCGCTCTGCTTTCGGCTGCCGCGGTGTGGTTCGCCTGCGGCAGACTCGTCCGCACTCCTGCCTATCAGCTGATGCAGCCGCCGGCTCCGAAAGGGAAGAGCGGCTCGGCAGGCTCCGGAAAGCGTCTGCTTTCGCTCTATTCGCGCCTGATACTGCGCAACGTGAGGACCGATATCCGCTGGATCGCAGTGACCGTCGTCAGCGTGGCGGGTTGCTGCGCGCTGCTCGTCAACGGATTTACGCTGCGCCACGGCGTGACCGGGTGCGTTGAAAAGCAGTACGGGCAGGTGACTCTCTACGACTGGGAGATCGAATGCTCGGACTGGGCGGTGGAGGACGTCAGTCAGGTCCTTGACGAAGCCGGAACCGATCACGCCGCCGTTTACCGCACGACGCTCGTCACGAAGATTGACGACACCGGTATCGCCGATTTGTTTTGCGGCGATCTTACCGAAATCAATAAGGTGTTTCATCTGCGCGATATAAAGACCGGCGCGGAGTTCACCGAAGCCGACGGCATACTCATTCAGAGAAAGCTCGCCGAGGTTTACGGTCTTGACGCCGGAAGCGAGTTCGAGCTCTCCGACGGGCTCGGAAAGCTTGTGACGGTGCGTGTAGCCGGCGTGTTTGAGAATTACATCGGCCTTCCCGCCGCGATGAGCTCCGAATATTACGAAAAAACCTTCGGCAAAACCTTTGAGCGCAATATGATACTCGTCAATATGAAGGACGCGAATGAAGCCGCGCTGACGGAGAAGCTCGATGAAATGTGGGAGATCACATCATACGGCCCGGTCAACCGCTCGACCTTCAAATCGTCCTCGTCGGTGATCGACGCGATAGTCGCGCTCCTGACCTTCATGGCCGGGCTGCTCGCCGGTGTCGTGCTTCTGAACCTTACCGACCTCTTCTTCACGCAGAAGAAGCGCGAGATGACGATTATGCGGATAAACGGTTTCTCCGAAAAGGAGACTGTCGCCTATCTTCTGCGCGAAATCATCCCGACGACGGCGGTCGGCATAGTTATCGGCGTCGGCGCCGGAGCGTTCATGGGATACAGCATACTGCGCTCGATGGAGCAGTCGTTCGTTCAGTTTGACCGGAGCGTCAGCTTCGCCGCCTGGGGACTCGGCGCCGGGATTGCGATCCTGTTCGCGGCTATCGTCGACTGGATCGTTCTGCGCAAAATCAAGCGGCTGAAGCTCACCGACGCGGCATCCTGACCGGGCGGCGCGGCATATACTGAGATGATCGATTTTCTTCACTTTTTTCAGTATCAGGTTGAAAAGCCGGTCATGTTCGGCGCCTTTCACCTTGTTTGCGTTGCTCTGACAATAATCGCGGCCGTCGCGGTGTCGGCGGGTTTCAAAAACTGTTCGGATAAAACCTACAGGCGCGTAATATTCGTCTGCTGGCTCATATGCCTGATTCTCGAAATAATCAAGCAGCCGGTAAAGAGCCTGTACCGGGGAGAAGAGCCTTATTTCAAATACAGTTTTTACGACCTTCCTTTCCATCTCTGTTCGACGATCTATTACATCGCGCCGGTACTCTTTCTGATGAAGCGGGAAAAACACCCCGCGGTTTACGACGCCCTCTGCTGGTTTTGCGGGATCTTCGTGCTTCTGGGCGGAATAATCGTCGTTCTGTACAACGATATTGTCATGTCCGAGACGCTCTTCTTCAACCTTCAGTCGATGGCGCACCACGGAATACAGGTAGTGCTCGGCGTCTTCATCGTCGTGCGTAACAGGGGAAAGTTCAATATTAATTCGTATCTGAAGGCGCTGGCGGTGCTCGGCGTCTATACCGTGCTTGCGATCGCGGTGAACGTTATACTTACGCCTGTCGCGGACGGAATCGATATGTTCTACGTCAATCCATATGAGGTTTCGGTTCTGCCGCTGATAAACGAAGTCCACAGAAGCGCGGGATTCATACCGTATCTCGCGGTATATCTGACGATCGTCGCGCTGGGCGGGTTTGTCGTTTACGCGGTCGAAGCGTTGATCGCGGGTAAATTCCGCCGCGGCTGCGTGTTCGGAGTCAGGAAATCACCGGATGAAAAAGAAGATGAAAAAGAATAAGAAGATATACGACGTCCGTGCGATAAACCGGATGAGATGCGTCTCCGGAATCGTTATGGGCTCGCTCATAATCGCCGCGGCTCTGTTTGCGCTCGTTCTCAACGTGGCGAATTACTATCTCGACGACGTTCCCGAGGCCGGTCTCGGGACTTTCAGGATGTTCACGACGCTCTCCAATCTTTTGGTGGCGGTCGCCGCCTTCCTGATAATTTCATATCAGATCGACGGCCTGCGGAAGGACAATTATCATCTGCCGCAATGGGTGGTCGATCTGCTCTACGTCGGAACCGTCGGCGTGGCCGTTACGTTTTTGGTCGCCGCTACCGCGATTTCGGCCGCGCAGGGGTTCGGTGTAGCCATGTTCGGTAAATCGAACGTCTTTATGCACACGGCGATACCTGTAATGGCGGTCGTGCTGTTCACTTTCGTCAACAGCGACCACAACGTCCGCTTCGCGAAAACCTTCCTTTCTCTCTCTCCGCTTTTCGTCTACGCCGCGGTATATTTTGTAATGGCGATTGCGATCGGCGAGGAGAGGGGCGGCTGGAGAGACGTGTACGGACTCAACGCGTTTATTCCGTGGCCTGTTACCTATCTCGGAATGTTTCTCCTGTCGTTCGGGATTTCGACCCTGCTGAGAGTCCTGCACAACGCGCGCCACGCGCGGCGGAAGCGGGCGATTCGCGACTATTATCTGTATTCGGACGATTTTGCGGGACTTTCGATTGAAGAAGCGGTCGCGAAACTCGCGAAGAATCCAATCCCGCAGCCGGCGTATATCGACGTGCCGCTGCGGATAATTGAAATGCTGAGAGAGAGATACGGCTGCGAAGAAAGCACGGCGGATCTCGCCAAAATATACGTCGACGCCTGCCTTTGCCGGAAGTTCAGCGATTCGTAATCAAGAGAGGAAACCGTCCTATGACTTATTTTCTGAAAAAAACTGTAATACGGGCAATCTCTCTGCTGCTTGCGGTCCTGCTTCTTGCCGGGTGTTCGGGAGTATACTCCGAAGTAACCGATACAGCGCCCGCTGAGTCGCAAACAGAGCCCCCGCAGTCGTCCGAGGAGCCCGAAACTTCCGCGGATGAACCCGGGAAGACGGACGAAGTTTCTTCCGAATCCGAACAAACCGTGAAAACCGATCCCGAACCCGGGACTTCGGACGCGCCCGGGCAGACAGAACCGCTGCCCGAGACGACGGAAGAGGAAACGACGGCGCAGCCCCCGGAAGATACTCCGTATGTTTTCAACAATCACGTTTGGTCATGCTTCCTCGACGACTGCTATCCCGCCGAATACCGCGAAAGCTTCTTCGCTCTCTGCGACGCGCTGCGGGAAGGCGCAGACAGCTTTCCGTGCGCGAGCCGCGAGATATACGATTTCTGCATGGACGAGGTGACGCACAACCAGCTTTACCCCGTCGCCTGCACACAGATCACGGGGAAGAGCCCCGACGGATCGGTTCCCTTTGAAAACGGCGTCGGCCGCATTTATTACAAAAAATCAAAAACGGATTTTCTCGAACGGCAGCGGGTATTCATACAGAATATTGAGGCAATCATGGAGGCGTGGATCCGGCCGGATTACAGCGAATTCGAAAAGTGTCTGTCGCTTTACGAGTATTTCGCCTGTTACTACTCCTACGATTACGAAGGAAATCTCGACCGTTCGAAAGACGGCTCGGGCTGCGCGACTCTCAAATACAGAATCGGAGTTTGCGCGGATTTCAGCGCGCTTTACGCGTATCTCCTGATGCAGAGCGGCGTCGACGCGATAGCCGTGAGCAACTGGGGCGAGAGCGACTGGACGGGATATCACGCCTGGACCTTCGTCGATATAGGCGGGAAGGGCTATCATATCGATCCGACCTGGGGGCTGAAGGAAGACAAATCGGTTGAAGTCTTCACTCTCGATTACTTTATGATGACTGACGCCGACAGGGCGGCCTACGGCTATCCGTACGAGCTGCTCGAGGCCTTCCTGCTGCCCGGCCGCTATGCGAAGGACTGCGTCGGATACGTTTTTTCCGCGACCGACGACTCATACCGTCTGCCCGATTTTTCATACTGCAGCCGGTATTTTCCCGAGAGGAACGTACTCTTTTACCGCAACGCGACGATAGGCCCGGGCGAGTTTGAGTTCATATACGAATGAGACCGCGGACGGCAAAAATA